>NZ_JAZBJZ010000046.1:0-38038 GCF_036349135.1 Tumidithrix elongata BACA0141 | reverse complement strand
GGATGATTCAAATCCTCCTAAAACGTCTTGCTTAACTTCTCAAACACTCTCTTAGCTTGGGTGATTTAGCAGTTTTTGGATAGAAAAGAGTAATGTATAGAAATATTTATGACTTGCCAAGAGTTCAATGCCTTATAATTAAGCTTAAGTTAGGGTGGGTCATTAAACTTAATAGTTTTAGTTTAATTGTTTTAGTAGTTAAATTTTATATTTATAGCGATTTAGCTTCACAATATATAGGTTATATAGGTAGGAATATAGTTAGGATTCAGATCCAAGCTAGTTCTAGACTTAAGTTTACTAATACGGATATAAAAATTGGCGGAATCTCGCTAAAACGGGGGAGGATATTTGCTAATGGATACTGCACACAAGTTAGAACAACATAGAGTATGGTTAGAGACCAATGGTAAAAATGGAGAACTTTTTACCTTAATAGGTGCAGACCTCAGCCAAGTTGACTTTAGGTTTGCCAATGTTAGTGGTGCAAAGTTAAGTGGTGCAAACCTCAGTTTTGCAAACCTCAGCTTTGCAACCCTCAGTGTGGCTGACCTCAGAGAAGCTAATCTCAGTTTAGCCACTCTCAGCATCGCTGACCTCAGAGAAGCTGACCTCAGTGGCTCTAATCTCACTGGCTCTAATCTTAGTGGTTCAGACCTGAGAGAAGCCAATCTCAGTGGTTCAGACCTAAGAGAAGCCAATCTTAGTTTTTCTAATCTCACTGGCTCTAATCTCAGCCTAGCCTATCTTGAAGGGGCTAAACTCAAAGGAGCTAATCTCAGCGCAGCTAACCTTAGTAAAGCCTATCTCAAAGGAGCTAATTTCAAAGGAGCTAATCTCAAAGGAGCCAATCTGAGCGAAGCCAATCTCTATGGATCTGACCTTAGGGAAGCAGACCTTAGTATAGCCAATCTCAGTGGTGCAGACCTTGGTATAGCCAACCTCAGTGGTGCTAACCTTAGTAGTGCTAACCTCAGTGGCGCCGACCTGAGTGTAGCCTATCTCCATAGATCCAATTTTACTGGAACAAATCTCAGTGGAGCCTACCTCAAGGGAGCCAACCTCAAGGAAGTTAATCTCAGTTTTGCCAATCTCAGTTTTGCCAATCTTGTAGGAGCAAAACTCAGTGGAGCCTTCGTTCAAAACACAATTTTTAGGTCTAATTCAGGTATCTCTGAGCTACTAAAGCAAGATTTAATCGATAGAGGCGCAATCTTTGAAAACGCTTAAACTGAACAGTTGACTGTAGACACAGCCGAGAAGACAGATCCTAGTTGCTGGTGACATGATGAAAATCGCTCTTACCCTCTGTCGCAACTTGGTAGGATGTTAAATGCTCGCGGGTAGTTTTTTAAAATTAACGTACCGTTCGGGTTTTGTTTGCATGCTGAAACGTAAGGACGATAAAAACCCAATGAAGCAGTACGCTCTTCTCACAATTATTTCTTATATCCTCGGGCCTACACTGATCGTAGTCAGTCATTTTGGGTCTCTACTCGCGATCGCAACGGGATTATCGTGGGGTGCTGTCGCATGGTTAGTAGGTTTGTACCTCATCCGCATGCTTGCAACGACAGGCATTTACCATCGCTTACTAACGCACAAGAGCTATCAAGCGCCATCGCTCGTTTTGTGGATTGGTTGTATCGTGGCGGCTTCGGCAGGGCAAATGGGGCCGAGTTGGTGGAAAGCGCACCACATGAACCACCATCAACACTCAGATCGAGAACCAGATCCCCATTCTCCACACATTCCTTTCCAAGGACTCAAAGGATTTTGGTGGTCTCAAGCGGGTTGGCTATTCGTACCGCAGTTTTTCCCAGCCAAACTGCCGATGGATGTTGAGAGCGATCGCGTTTTAAAGATCGTGGATCGATTGCATTTCATTCCCATGCTTGCGCTCGGTGCCATCTCTTACTTCATTGGGGGCATGGAATATCTCGGTGCGTTTTTTCTGAGCACGACTCTCCTGTTTCACGGTGTTGCTACGGTCAACTCCCTCAGTCATCTCTTTGGCGATCGCCCCTTCGTAACCGACGATTTCAGTAGAAATAGTGGGTTCGTCACGTTTCTGACCTTGGGTGAAGGCTGGCACAATCTGCATCATGCTTTTCAGTCATCATCTCGGCATGGTATTACCATTCGAGATGGGGAGGTTGTCTATCTTCTAGATCCAACTTTCGGCTTCATCAAAATGCTGGAGTTTCTGGGACTAGCATCCAAGTTAAGAACGCCTTCTGAGTTAGATCTGTTGGCTAGTGCGAGGAATCAAACAGAATCGATGGGGATGCTAAAATAAAATCAAAGAATAAAAAAACGAATGCCTGCAAGCTTTCGGAGGTTTTATGACTATCTCTGTAGAAACTTCGCTCTCGGAACCCTTATTACTAGATTTTAGTACCGTTAAGCTGACTGACGAGCAATTCTATCTGCTGTGCATGCAGAATCCTGAAAAGAAATTAGAACTAACAGCAGCAGGGGTATTGGTGGTTATGGCTCCAGTGGGTGGCGAAAGTGGGAAAGAGGAAGCGAGATTGAATGCGAGAGTTTTTACCTGGAATGAAGATACACAGTTAGGTGAAGTTTTTAGTTCCTCGACGATTTTTAAGTTACCTAACGGCAGTCAGCGATCGCCCGATGTTGCTTGGGTTAAACTCGATCGCTGGGAGGCTTTAACTGTGGAACAGCGCAAGAAATTTCCACCTCTCGCTCCCGATTTTGCGATCGAGTTGCGTTCGGAAAGCGATCGCTTATCCGATCTTCAAGCCAAAATGAGAGAATACCAAGAGAATGGCGTGCGATTAGGCTGGCTGATCGATCCTCAAAATCGCATCGTTGAGATCTACCGATTTGGACAAGAAGTGGAAATCCTAGAATCTCCTGAATCTTTAAGTGGAGAGGATGTACTGCCTAATTTTGTATTGAACTTATCCTCACTCTGGTAAATATAGCCATCAGAATCGTAGGTACAATCCATGAATTGCACCTACATGCAAATTGCATAGGATTGCGATATTCCCTTAACCCGCTCGTAGAATATCTTGTCATAATGGGATCTTCGTTAAAAGATCCTAAGTGTTTAAGACTTGATGAGTATCTAGACTATATTTAAAATCAAAGGTTTTGCCGTCCATTCACTGAGGGAAACTCAAATGGTCTCTACGAGCATATTTCCAGACATTCAAAAACATATTCCTGTGATGGGAGATATGAATCTCAAAAGTCCGATCGCCTACAAAGCGACCCGGGCAATGGCTAGTGTTGTGAATGCTACGCAAATGGCATTGGCAGAAGCCTATATCCATGGATTAGAAGTTCCAGACTCTGTGTTTCGAGCCGCGATCGATACTTCCCTGCCTGTCTTGTTTAAACATTGTCCAGGGTTGCTTGCTCCCTATGAGTGGGTATTACAGGAGACCGATCGCATCGCTGAAAGTTCGCGCGAACTGATGCAGGTGCAATACGACCGACCACAAGCCATGCTCAATCAAATGTTGGGAGATTGGAAAGTAATCTATCCCAAATACAGCACTGGGTTCTGGGAAAATGGCGCGACCAATCTCGAAGAATCGCAGATGCATATGCTCGATCAGGTGATCGAGCGATTGGGCATTGAGGATGGAGATAATATTTTGGATTTTGGTTGTGGTTGGGGCTGCGTACCCAACTACATTCTCTCCAAGTTCCCGAACGTAAGATTTACGGGACTGAACTTGAGCCACGAACAATGCGAGTATATGCGTCGTAAAATGCAAGATCCTGACAGCTACTTGAGTTCGGGTCGCTTCACATTGCATGAAGGTGACTTAAACGAAGCCCATTTTGACGAAAAATTCGATAAAATCCTTTCCATTGGTGTCTTTTGTCATGTGGGGAATTTGACCAATGCTTTTCAGAAACTGGCATCCTTCTTAAAAGCTGACGGCAAGGTGTTGATTCATATCATCACGGTTCGCATGCCCAATCATATGTCCTCTGGCTTCACGCACAAGTATATCTTCCCTCACGGTCGCTATTGGAACCACGATGCGATTCCCAATCATAACTGCGATCTTAAAACCGTTCAGAGATGGTATATGAATGGCATCAATTACCACAAAACCCTCACAGACTGGTTGCAGAGATTTGATGCTTCTCAAGAGCTGGTCAAATCTCTGGACTATGGCATGGACTACGCCAAATTCCGTCGAATCTGGCGCTTTTATTTACTGTTGCTAGGCACAATTTTTGCGACTTGCGATGGCGAATATAATGGGAACGGTCAATATCTCATGGTGCACGCTTAAGCCATGACCATGCCACCGTCAACATTAAACACTTGCCCGGTGATATATGCTGCCGCAGGATCTGCCGCTAGGAAACGCACCATACCTGCAATTTCTTCGGGCGTGCCATAGCGACCAAGGGGAATGTAGTTCAAAATTGCCTCTGCCTCTAGTCCAGCCGTCATATCGGTGGTGATAAATCCGGGGGCAACGGCATTGACCGTGATGCCCCGACTTGCGAGTTCTTTGGCGACGGTTTTGGTAAAGCCAATTACGCCTGCTTTGGCAGCGCTGTAGTTGGCTTGTCCGGGATTGCCCATCTGACCTGCCACTGAGGCAATATTGATAATGCGCCCAGACTTTTGCTTGAGCATCAGTTTGGCGATCGCCCGCGTACAGAGAAATACTCCTGTGAGGTTGAGATTAATTACAGATTGCCAGTCTTCTAGCTTCATTCGCAGTAGTAGGGTGTCTTTGGTGATGCCTGCGTTGTTGACGAGGATATCGACCCTTCCCCATTGATCAGTTGCAGCTTTGATCAAACTATCCACTTGATCGGACTGGGACACATCCGCAGCGACCGCGATCGCTTCGCCCCCCAATGCCAAAATTTCCTGCACCAAGGTCTCGGCCGCACCACTAGAGCTAGCATAATTGACCACCACCTTTGCTCCTTCTGATGCCAAAGCCAAGGCGATCGCTCTCCCAATTCCTCTAGACGCACCAGTTACTATAGCTACTTTTTCTGCTAAGTGTCCCATACTTAAAATTACATGTTAAATGATTAGACTCCAATCACTTAGCTTACACCGCAAGTAGCCTACATTCTTATTTCTAGGATCAGCCAACAGTGTTGGTATATTTCTTTTAAGCAATCACCTCAAATGCTTTACGGCGTAGAAATTTTACTGGCGATCGGCATGCGCCAGCCCGATCCGAAGGCTCGATCGGTGATTTTTAGGCCGGGGGCAGCTTGGCGACGTTTAAACTCTGCCCGTCTCAAGAGTTGGGCAACGCGCTCTACAGTAGCAGGCTCGTGACCTGCGGCAATAATATCGGCAATGGAATCGCGATCGCTGACCAGGCGCTTGAGGATATCATCCAAGATGTCATAGGGGGGCAGGGAATCTTGGTCGACCTGATCGGGTTTCAGTTCTGCGCTCGGCGGTTTGGTGAGAATATGGACGGGGATGATCGGAACGTGATAAGAATTGTCTTCTAATTCTTGGCTGCGGAGGTTGAGCCATTCGCAAATAGAATAGACGCGCGTTTTGGGTACATCGGCGATCGCAGCCAACCCGCCATTCATGTCACCATAGAGCGTGCAGTAACCGACCGACATTTCCGATTTGTTTCCAGTCGAGAGCAAGAGATGACCAAATTTGTTCGCGATCGCCATGAGCAAACTGCCCCTGATCCGAGATTGCAGGTTCTCTTCGGCAATGCCGTTGTCTGTTCCCTCAAATAGATCTGCAAGACTGCGATCGAAGGCAGACATCATCGCTTGAATCGGAATCGTATGAGTTTCAATGCCTAGATTTTGAGCGAGTTCTAAGGCATCAGTAATGGAATGATCGGAACTATAGGGGGAAGGCATGAGAACGCCCAAAACATTCTCTTTGCCGATCGCGGCGGTAGCGATCGCCGCAACTAGGGCTGAGTCAATGCCTCCACTTAAACCGATCACGACTTTTTTAAAGCCACATTTATACACGTAATCGCGGACACCTAGGACTAAAGCCTCCCAGATTTCTTCATCTTCGCATTTGGGAGGTGCAATGAAAGGTGACGAGAAGGAACTTTCTGGACTCAGAGAATTTGTTAAACCATTTCCAAAAGACTCAGAAGGAACTAGATCCATGGTGGCGATATCAAACTCGACGGTGACGAGATCGGTATCGAAAGCTCTGGCATTGGCAACGCATTCACCTTTGGCATTGAGGGCAAGGCTGCTACCGTCAAAAATCAGATCGTCATTCGCGCCGACCTGATTGACATAGATCAGCGGTAATTTATGGGCGATCGCACTATGTTTTAACATCGCTTCTCTAAGCTTTTGTTTACCCACAGCATAGGGAGAAGCGGAAAGATTTAATAACAAATCGACTTCCTGCTCTGCTAGGTCGGCGACAGGATTATCGGCATAGCTACGCCTGCCCCAAAATCGTTCGTCATTCCAAATGTCTTCGCAGATGGTCACACCAATGCGTAAGGCATAGTTGGCAACGGATGCTTCTGGCGCGATCGCATGAATCTGCAGCGTAAAAAAGTTGCTGCTTGCGCCCGGCTCAAAGTAGCGATCTTCATCAAAGACATCGTAGGTGGGCAAAAGTCGCTTGTGAAATACCTCTTGAACCTTACCGTGATGCAGAAGGGCAGCGCTGTTAAACAGCGGCTTTCCCCCTGCATGATGGGCGCTGGTATTAAACTCTACCGTGCCAACCAAAACCGCGATGGTTGAGGGCAGTAATTGCGCTAGTTGTTCTAGGGCGATCGCCATGTCTTTGACAAAGTTACGATCCATCAACAGATCGCGGGGAGGATAACCACATAGAGATAACTCTGGGGTAATCAGTAGATTTGCGCCCTGACCAACCGCAGCTTGCGCTGCCGCGAGGATATTAGCTGCATTTCCATGTAAGTCCCCAATGATGGGATTTAGTTGTGCCAGTGCGATTTTCATAACGGGATTATTCTTTTATATTGATTAGCAATTGACTTTTTGTGCCTTTAATTTCAAAAACTCCAACAGCACGAACTAGCTCGCTCAGTTTTTTGTATCCGTAGTTTCTCGAGTCAAAAGAGGGAGATAACTTCGTGAGCTGCCCCCCAAAAGGCCCTAAATTTGCCCATCCATCTTCTTCTGCAACTGCATCATAGGCATCTGTAAGCAATTTTATAAGCTTTTTATTGATTTTTAACTTTTTGTCATCTGTAATCTCGATCGCATTGGCGGTGGGAACTACAGGTAAGCCATCTTTTTCGGCAAATACACTCTCGGTTGAGTTGGTCGCTGAGGAGTCTTCTGCTTGTTCGAGAATCTCGGTATAGATAAATTTGTCACACCCACTCACAAAGGCTTCAGGGGTTTTCTTTTCGCCAAAGCCATAAACAATTAACCCAGACTCTCGAATTCGACTCGCTAGCCGCGTAAAGTCACTATCACTAGAGATTATACAAAATCCATCGAAGTTCTGCGTGTAAAGCAAGTCCATGGCATCGATAATCAGCGCACTATCCGTAGAGTTTTTGCCAACGGAATAGCGGAATTGCTGCATCGGTTGAATCGCAAATTTATTTAACTTGTCTTTCCAACTATTCAGTTGGGTGCTCGTCCAATCCCCATAGATGCGTTTGACATGGGCAGTTCCATATTTGGCAATTTCTTTGAGCAGAGGCTCGATCAATTTAGCGCTGGCGTTATCGGCATCAATTAAGACGGCAAGGCGATCGGAGCGAAATTGAGTTCTGTTTTCCATAAAGTCCTTTCTTTCTGAAAAATGCGATCGCGTACTAAATAAATCCGACTGCTTGGGCATTTGTCTAGGACTGATGCGTTACAGCTAGCGCCTAACACATCCTACAATACCTGATAATATTTATTGCTCGTTCCATAGGGGGGATTGCGTAATCGTTACAAACCTCTTGCCTTCCGTTTAGCCGCCAATTTGGGATAGTCACCCAACCATTCGTATTTAGGATTGAGTTCAAATAGGGTGGCTTCGATCAAAGCGAATACGATATTCTTGCGTTTGAGGGTCTCTCGACGTGCAAGACAAGACGCATTCATCTTGGTACAGTAAGCTTCCCAAGAAATATCCGTAAGGATGCTCAGTCCTAAGTCATCTGCAATCTGCTGCCGTCGCAAAAGATGAGTTTGCAACAGATTGGGAATTTCAATTTCTGAGTGATAAGTAGATAAACTTACAGGGCTACACCACATATAAGAGAGTCCATTTGGCTTAAGGGTCGTAGAGGAAAGTGTCCAGCCATCACTAAAGCTGCTATGGAAAGAACATGCGATTGGTATTGGCTCGTTGTTAGGAGAGAAAACCTTAAACACTTCTGCAAATACGTGATTTTTTGAATCAGAAAACAATCTAGCAATTCCCACTGTTGATTCAATCCTAAAATCAATAATTTGTTCAAATCCCATGGTTCCTAACATCTCTGCATAATGATTCCATTCTTTAAGATCGAGCGCAGGAAACTCTTGAGGGCTAGAACGTGCGTATTGAAATTGCTCTGGCAATCCATTCAACAATCTTTACTTTAAATCAATCCACCACATTAGATGGAGAATTTCTGCTGTAACAAACCCTGCGATCGCCGATTGCCATCCTAGTTTCCACAATACAAGTAGAACAATTACAACAACAAACAATTGGTAGTATGCTGCTGACTTCCACGTATTAATAAGCGTATTGCGATAACTCATAATTAAATGAATACGAGGGGTTTATTTTTGAATGGTGCAAAGGCTTCGGCATCGAAGCGGTAGAGGCTGGCGGGGCGACCTGCACCTTTTGACACCTTCTCACCCGTATCGCTGAGAAAACCTAGTTTGAGTAACTTGGTGCGGAAGTTGGAATAATCGGAGAAATTTTCGCCTAACACCGTGGCGTAGAGTTGATAGAGATCGCTGAGCGTAAAGGACTCAGGTAAAACGTCAAAAGCAACGGGGCTGTATTCCAATTTGTTGCAGAGGCGACGATGGCCGTATTCTAAAATGCGATTGTGATCGAAGGCTAGCTGAGGCACTTGTTTGAGCGGATACCACGCGATGCCACTGACGCGATCGGCAATTAGCTCTGCCTCTGGAAATCGCACGAGGGCAAAATAACTCACCGATAGATAGCGCGTGCCGTAACTATTGGGGGCTTCTCGCGGATCGCGACCGACCTCACCAAAGGTATAAAGCTGTTCCAGATAGAGATTTTTGACCCGAATTTTTTCCGCCAAAATCCGATACGCCGCATCTTCTAGCGACTCGCCTTGACGCACGAGCGTACCGGGCAAACACCAACAATCTCGATAGGGTTCTTGCTGGCGCATCACCAACAACACCAATAGTCGGTTTTGATCGGTATCTACCGAAAAGATTACGTTATCGACTCCGACTTTAAAGTCTGCCAGTGGGTAGCGGGGTTTACTTCCTGACATTCGTACAGGTGCTCCTGATGTATATATGCTGCAACTGAAGGTATTATTACCGAACGATCGCCATTGTTACGATACGCGGTTGAGGAAACATTGGGAATATGTAGATCGGCGATCGCGGCCTTAGCCCCCATACATCGTAATTCCTCAAGGTCAGACTCAGCGATCGCGCATCCCTGACGCGGCATCACCAATAGCTTGACCTGCGAGAGTAACTCATGGGCATGATACCAAGTGGGGAGCTGTCTTACCAAGTCAGCCCCCACAATTAGGGTAAAGTCTGCCCCCTGCCAGATCTCTTTTGCCAAATTTACCGTAACGAGCGATCGCGGGCTGCTAATTTCAGGATGTAACTGTAGGTTGGGATATTCCGAAGCGGCTCGAACCGTCAGATCCATCATGGCAATCCGTTGCGCTAAACTGGCTTGGTGTAATTTAAATGGATTGTCAGAAACCCAGACCGCACAGAGATCGTAGTTTTGCGCCAACCATTTCAAAATGGTTAAGTGAGAACGGGTAGGGGGATCGGCACTCGTACCGAAAAGGGCGATGTTCATAGGTGTTGGTAATTGGTAATGGTCTTGTTGCTTCGTTTCAAGGTTTCGATCCCCCCCAGCCCCCCTTAATAAGGGGGGAGAATCTGGAAATCCCCCTTATTAAGGGGGATGCCCGAAGGACAGGGGGATCGAAACCGCTCGGATCGATGAAATATTTAGACAAGGCAGGGAATAAAAAATTCTCAAACATAGCTTTAAGAGACCATCGCGATTACCTTTTCTGAAATCTCCACTGGAATGGGAGTGGGTTGCTTAATTTGACGGGCGATCGCAGGTAGAGCCGTCACGGAATTGCGGGTGCGTTTGGCTATCGCGGCAAGACTTTCAGGGGGCTTAAGCAAATTGCCCTCCTGCATTACTTGTTCTAAAAGGGGTTGCTCGTCGGCAAGGGGGGACTCGTCGGCTAACCCAAGGCGATCGCTTAGGATTTGTGCAGCTTGATAGGTTCGGAACACTTGTTTGCGTCCTGCGTAGGTTTGTTTTCCACTCGATTTTTTGCTAACGGGCTTCCCATCGATTTCTACGAGTTTGTATACGCCATTCACGGGTTCTCCTGTAACCAGTTTTGTACCTATACCATAGCCGTCTATCGTTGCTCCCGCAGTCTGCAATCGCACAATTTCGGCTTCATCGATATCGCCACTGGCAAAAATTGAGACATCGGGTAAAAGCGATCGCACTTCTTGAGAGAGTTTAACCAAATCGCCAGAATCTAAACGAACACCTTTGAGCTCCATCTCGCCAACATTGACCAGTGCGGCTAAGTTACGCGCAGCTTGAGAAGCATCAAAAGTATCGATCAGTAAAGGACTATGGGGAAAGTAGCGGTGAAAAGCAGAAAATGCGAGGGCTTCGCTTCCTTCCAAAGCGCTCAGTGCCATCACTAGAGCATGTGCCATCGTTCCTGTGGGCTTTCTACCCAATTTCAAAGCAGCCAGAACGTTAGAAGTATAATCCATCCCTGCGGCTAAGGCTGCCCTTGCCGCCCAGAGCGAAGCTTGCGGACTAAAGGCGCGTCTGGTTCCAAATTCCATCAAGCTGACGTTATCTCCCGCCACATCCCTCATGCGTGCAGCTTTCGTGGCAATCAGGGTTTGATAGTTGATCGTATTTAAGAGATAGGTTTCGATCAGTTGTGCCTGCCATAGCGGTGCTTCGATGCGCAGAAAGGGTTCGTGGGCGAATAAAACTGTTCCCTCAGGGACTGCCCAGACATCTCCTGTGAATTTTGCCTCTAAGAGTAGATCCCAGAATTTTTCATTGGCGCGATCGAAGATTCCCGTTGCCTTGAGTGCGGCAATTTGTGACGGTGTGAAATGGAACTTTTGCAGATAGTCCACCACTTGAGCCAGTCCCATTGCCACCAGATAACCAAATCCCTCTGGCAAGCGGCGCACGAATAACTCAAAGCTAGCGCGACGCTGCTCTAAGCCTTCACCAACGTAGCAAGTCGCCATCGTCAACTGATAAAGATCGGTGAGCAAGCTGTAATCTTCAGGTGAGACAGTGAGTTCCCGATCTTCTATAGGATTTTCTATGGGATTCTCAGGATTTAAAGAGAGTAAAGAGGTTGCAACTGCCATAACTTTATGTGGGTAGATCGCATACAATAATTATAGTCAAAAAGACCTAAATTGCAAGCAATATATTATTGGATTTTAAAATATATTCAAAAAGTAATATAGAGATCCTCAACCAACGGAACACCCTATACAGGTTTATTCCTGTGGTCACCAAAGATCCTACAGGGCAACCACAAGGGGATTGCCCCTACAGTCTTGCGATCCATTCCCCAGAGCTAAATGAGAGTTATTTAGCGTGAATTCGGGATAAAGCTTTTGGAACAAAACATATGCTGTATAAGGGATCTGGGTGATTGCATGTCATCTATCGCCCCTACCGAATTTTCGTAGGGGCAGGGCCCCAGTGCCTGCCCTGATTACCTAGATAAATAGGATTTATCCAGACGGATTTGGGATTATACAGAGATAGGAAGAATCGACAGCTAGATCGAGGATTTTAGATTTACTTATCCTGAACCGCGGTCATTTATAGTTATTTTAAATATAATTTCTTTAGCTTAATTTTTTAATCTGTGTAAAATTGTGAGGAAATCTTGCGCGATCGCTTCTGTATTCGCGGGTGTCAAAATTGGCACATGGACAAAAATGCAGGCAATATCCAAACGATGGCGGTGAAAATAGTCGAGCAAGCAGTGATAGAGAGCGTTACAGACATAACGCCCCGCATCTTCGCTGATTTCAGTTATCGTTAAGCCTGTCAGTAGTTTTTGGAGGTTGACCTTGGTTTGATGCGTGACCTCTTGACTCCAAGCGTTTAACTCAACGGTCAGCACTTTTCGCATCTCTGCCATGCCGCAACAAATCACTACATCAGGCTTGAATTGTTGGATCGTTGCGATCGCTTGGGATGGCGCTAACTCAAAATCGACGGGTAGTTGTCTGGCGAGATGCATGCGATCGCTTAGCAAACCCCTCTGTGCGACAATTCCCAATAGATCGTCTGAAGAATTGGATACTTGGTGCGCTTCCCATGTGGCGAACGAGGTAAGTAAAACTTTTTTTGTCATCTCTTCAAGATAATTCCCGATCTTCAAATTCCTGTGTTTTAACTTCGCTTAGCCCGATATGACCTTGAGAAGTTGAAGTTACCCTCAGAATTCAGCGCTTTGGCTTCCTAGAATACATGGTGAAATCAAGAAGCTATCACGATATACAGTACTGCTAACCTAAGCTTTACGAGAGTTTAACTTTCGATGTGCCTACCAACACCGCAAAGCTAGATTTGGAGTGCTACAAATGCGGTAACACTTGGGTAGAGCAATCTACTGATTTATGCCAAACCCCAAAATCCAGATTATGGCAAAGAAAGTTAAGGATATTGAAAAATTAGAGGCTAAGGTAGATTGCATCGTAGACCAAGTGGCAGATTTGGCTGCTTTAATGTTACAGCTTTTAATTAATCAGGATCGGTTTGGCGGTGAAATCACGAAATCTCTAACAAGCTTTAAGCAGGAACTGTCTACATTTGGCAATAATTTAGCCGATCTAGAAGAAAGAACCAATCGTAGATTTAGTCATATCGAGCAGCAGTCAGAAAATGCCAGTCGCTTGATCAAGGTGATCGAAGCACTGGTGAATTTGCCATATCTTGCCAAGGGCGATCGCATTGAAGTCAATATTCCTTCTCTAGAGGCAACCGAACCCAAAAAAATTAATTAATTCCTAATAACGAACCCGAGGGTCACATTTTCGTTAGCTCAAAGTCGCCTTGGTATGCGATCGCGGACGATTTACCACAATACGACACTTGGCCAGGTTCTCATGCCAAAGTTCGCGAAACCAAGTAGCGATCGCTATCCAATGCTTTGTGGAGAATTGGCAGTATACTGCTGTGTTTTCAGTGGCAATAGAAAACGCAGCATAGAAAATTCCATGCTGCGCAAGAGATATCAAGCTTAAATCAGCGGTAATCTTGGCTTTGGATGTTTCGCAGGCGTGCCTCTGGGCGTTTAAAGCGATTTAGTTGAGCTTCAAAGAAGGCGCGATTTGCCTCTAGGTGTTTGGGATTGGGATCGTCTAGGGGATAGAGCAAAGCCGCTCGCAATGCTTGAATTACCGCCGAGGTTACGCAATACATCGATCGCTGGAAACTAATTCCTAGCTGAATCAGCATGTCATCCTCACCACGACAGTGTTTGGAATAGTATTCCACCAAATAGGGAGGCAGGAAATGTAACATATCTTGCATCAACAAAGTTGGGGGAATGCCAGCCGTACCGACTGGAAACACATCCGCATAGAGAATGCCAAAATGGAAATCTTTTTGATCTTGAGGAACTTGGTGAGTTTGAGCGTTGTAAGATTTTGTACCTCTAAATGGTGAGGTGCGATAAAACACTGCTTCCACATAGGGTAAAGCCGCTTCGTACAACCAAGTAAAGCCCTTGGATTTGGGGATAATCTCATAGACTTCACCGCGAATTGTCACTTCGTGATAGATGGGGCGACCCGCGATCGCAAAGATCCCATTCACCAAAAAATTCATCGCATCGGGGACACTGGCAATTTTGCCCTCATCATAGAGGTCGCTCATCTCAAAAAACACAGGAGCCATGATTTCCCAAAACAGTCCGAGATTTGCGTAGTAGGACATTTGACGGACTTGCTCTAAAAACATATCGGGGAAAAGTTTATAGAGACTCATCATCATGGGATTAAATTTGAAATATGCCCGAATCGCTTTATCAGCGTTCGCTTTATATTCTTCAGAATCTAAATAAGGATCGAAATTGCCGCCCATACCACGATGCCACAGCATTGCCCGCATGCATTCTTCGGCAAACTCCATATTGATGCGATCGTGCCAGAGATGATGAAAGATCTTTGGCATTTTCATGGTCTCGCCTTTTTCCATAAATGCAAGCAGTTCGGGATGGGCAGAGCCTATGCCGCGCCAGATTCTCAAGTCAGCTTCATCCCCTGCATAGTGATTTTGCCGATCTAAGTACTCTTTGGGTATGAAGTATTTAAAGAATGGCAGAGGATCGAGAAATACCTGCTCGGCGATGTAGAGCAAATCGCGCCAGTAGAAGTCCATAGGTACGGCATATGCTTTGTATAATCCGATAATCTGCATTAGATTTTCAGGAGTATCGGGAAGCATCGCTCCACCCGCTTCTAAACGGTGAATTATTTCGGCAAATTCATGCTGAGAAGGAGGTAATACAGGCTTTTTAATTTCTAAAGTTGCAGTTGTCATAGTTGATTTTAAATAGTTTAAATAGGTTGGTAAGCGGCAGTTAGGAATTACCCCTCCCTGCCCCTCCCCCTTGTAAGGGGAGGGAACAAGATTTCTGTAGAAATCTTAATTTGGAGCTACGAGATTTGGGCTTTGCAGAGCAATTTGGCGATCGCTGGCTTGATGTACGGAATCTACCAAACTAGCCACAAGAGAATTGGTTGTAGGTTCGCTCCAACGAAGCAACCAGCTTGGTTGAATGCCTAGAAAGAAGATCAAAGCGATCAAAATTAGAGCGGGTGTATGTTCCATTCGAGTCACCTTGGGATAGTAGGCAGTAGCATTGTCTAACTTGCCGAAACAGGTGCGATTTAGCAAAATCACAAAGTAAACCGCTGTCAGACCGCTGGCAATAATACAAAGCAGGGTCAGGATGGGGAAGACGCTAAAGCTACCTTGGAAAACCAAAAATTCGGCAACAAAGCCCACGAGACCGGGAATACCTGCGCTTGCCATACCACCGACAATCAATAACGTACTGGTTAAGGGCAGTCCGCGAATCGGATTGAGTAATCCATTCAAGGCATCTAGATCTCTCGTGCCAACTTTTTCCTCAATCACACCCACCAAATAGAAGAGAATTGCCAAGATCAAGCCGTGACTGACCATCTGACCGACACCACCAATTAAGCTCAACTTTGTACCTGCGGCACAGGCAACCAGCACGTAGCCCATATGCCCGATAGAACTATAGGCAACCATGCGCTTAATATCTTTCTGGGCGATCGCGGTTAAAGCCCCATAGAGAACGCTAACTGTGCCAATGATTCCTAAAGTTGGAGACAACTCAGCCCAAGCATCGGGCATTAATTGCAAACCAAAGCGTACCAATCCATAGGTTCCTAACTTTGCGAGAACCCCACCCAGTAGGATCGCCACCGAGGGAGAAGATTCTACATAAACATCAGGGAGCCAAGTATGAAGGGGGACTAGAGGCGTTTTGATGCCAAACCCCACCACCAAAATTGTCAGGAGAATCACCTGTGTTGGCAGAGGGATAGAGGCGATCGCTTGCAGATTGGCATTGTAATCAAAACTACCCGAACCGCTTACCCAAGCTAAACCAAAGAATCCTAGCAAAATCAGAATCCCAGAAATTGCCGTGAAAATTAGAAACTTCATGGCGGCATAGGTACGCTTTTCGCCACCCCAAATCGCAATCATCAGATAGAGAGGAATTAACTCCACCTCATAAAAGAGGATAAACAGTAAGAGGTTTTGCGCTACAAATGCGCCAGCTACAACGCTCGATACGACTAGGATTAAGGAATAATAAAGCTGCGATCGCTCGATATTCGGCTTACTGCTATAAATGACAATCCAAGATAAAAAGCTATTCAGTGCCAAGAGGGGCAGGGAAATCCCATCGACCCCAAGGCGATAGCTCAAGCCAATCTGCTCGATCCAAGGCAAATATTCTTCCATTTGTAAGCCCGAAACCGTAGGATCGAACTTAAAGAACAGAAATAAATTGATTGCAAGGGTTACAGAGGCGATCGCCAAGGCAGCAGTACGTGCAGCAGTGAACTTGGGATAAAGCCCTATCAATATCGCTCCAAATAAAGGAAGCCAAACCAGGAGACTAAGCATAGTTGGTTATTGAGTTAATTATTGTGATTAGAAGCTGTTAAAACTAAATAAAATAATTGCGGCAATCCCAATAATCACGGTAAATATATAGGCCTGTAATTGACCAAAAGTGCTATACCTGAGCGCCTCTCCACTCATGATTGTCAGGAGACCAAACAGATTTCCTAGACTGTCAAAAATGTATTTATCGATCCAATAGGCAATTTGGGAAATTAGTGCGACCGTGAAGATAATGGTTTGACGGTAGATCTTAGGTGTATAAAAATCATTTGCCAGTAAGTCTTGCAGCCATTTAATTGGGAACTGCACGGGCTTGGGAACAGAATTCCCTAGGTAAATTACACCACTGATGCCAGCACTTAAAATTGTCGACCAAGTTAAGAGCAAAGCCATATCTCTGTTCAAATCTGCCCAGATTGGCAATAGATTGAGAGATTGCAAAATTAGGGGTAAATGTAAAACAAATCCCAGTAGCGTCACCATCGGTACGATAATCGACCAATGCACCTCAGGCGATCGCTGCGCCATCTCCTTCGCCTTGCCACCAAAGATCAGACAAAACACCCTAGTCAAACTGAAAGCCGTAATTCCATTTACGACGAGGACAAAGACCACCAACCAAGGATACTCAGCCCACAGACCGTTGCAGAGTTTTAGCAATGCCCAAAATCCACCTAGAGGCGGTAAAGCCACCAATCCTGCCGCACCCGTGAGGAATGCCAAGCCTCCCATGGGACGACGCGACCATAGACCACCCATTTGGGTCAGATCCTGCGTGATGCTATTCCAGATCACCGTCCCCACTGACATATAGAGCAGTGCGATCGCCACCGCATAGACCAGCACTAAGAGGAGAGCGGCTTCAACTTGATGCGTTCCTACGGCGATAAATACCAAGCCCATGTAACTACTAACGGAATAGGAAAGGGCGCGTTTGGTATCGATCTGAGCCATGGCAATCAAAGCGCCACCCAAAGCTGTAATCGAGCCTACAACGATCGCCGCCGTCATGGCTGTGGGTGAAAGCGATAAAACTGGTTCAACCTTAATCAATATCCATGCTCCCGTAGGAACCACCACTGAGCTTCTTAAAATTGTGCTGGGGATAGGAGCTTCCATCGCTTCATCGAGCCAAAGATGCAGAGGGAATTGAGCGCATTTGCCCATGGGGCCAGCAATCAAAGCCAAACTCACTAAGGTAATTACATTGGGATCGATATTCGTATTCTTTGCCCAGACTGCTAACTCAGGGAAGTCCCATGTGCCTGCGATCGGAAGTAGTGCCACAACACCCATCAGTAAAACCAAATCTCCGACCCGCTTGGTTAAAAAAGCATCCCTCGCTCCCGTAACTACCAGGGACTGGTTGAACCACAAGCCCACCAGTAAATAGGTTCCTAAGGTCAGGATTTCTAGAATAATATAGGCAAAAAATAGAGAATCGCAGAGAACGAGCGCGCACATGCCTGCTTCAAACAGAGCCAGTAGCGCAAAGAATCTCGCCCAGCCCCAGTCCATCTCCATATAACCGATCGCGTACACTTGAGCCAAAAGATTTAATCCAGTAATTAAAACCGTTGCGCCGATGGTTAAAGAGGAAATATTAATGGGACAGGTGAGGTTCAGCCCTGCAACTTGCAGCCACTGAAACGACAACTCCAGTGGTGGTTGATTCCAACTTGCTTGAAGTGCGATCGCGCCATGTAGAAAGGCTAAGAGCGTCATAATCGCATTCACATATCCCGAAGGACGCGGTCCCGTCAGTCTGGTGATGGCTGGAAACCAAATTACTGAGGCGATCGCGCCAATCAATGCATAGCATGGAATTAACCAAGAACTCTCAAAGAGAATTTGGCTCATAGGTTTAAAAGTATTTAATCAATAGTATCTATACAGTTGAACCTATGATATCGAGAAAGATCATAGATTGCAATCGATTTTTCTGATGGAGATTATAGACTTTTGTCTATGATTAATTTCACAGAATTTTCTTCCTCATCCTCATGCTTGAAAGGGTTATGGCATGGACGTTCTATAGGCATAGCGAGGAGTTTTAGAGAGGCCATCGCCTGTTTCAATAGTTCGATAGACTTAAAGATGCCTCCCTACGAGGAGCGTTTTTAGCTTGTCAGCTCAAACAACAACCAGTTAGATCCACTGCAATATGCCTAGTTGAAGAGGAGAAAGCGAATATGAGTGTATTCTTTAATGCCTATTTTATTAAAACCCAAGAACCTGAAAGCAAGCTAAAAGAGAGGTTTTGGCGAGTGGATATTTTTCCTGAGTCAAAATGGGCTGTCTGCAATTTTGGCGATGACTATGAGGATGGCATGTTTGAGCCAGGAACCTACTTTACGCAAGAGATCTCCGAGCAATTTGGGGAAGCGATTTTTATTGGTGTCGATACCAGAAACGATCAACTCGACTACGAACATTCCAAAGCAGGCATCATCCTGCGAAAACTGTGTTGGTGTACGGACGGTTGTCAATCGACCTGGGGATGGGTAGAAGGAGAAAAAGAGGCATGGGAAGATGCGGCTATTTTTTCAGAGGAAAATTTTGCAAGGGCAAGAGAAATGGTTAAATATGGCGAACATCTTGAGCTATTGCCTGAGGAAGAATTTCTTGCGAAGGAAAAGGAACTGCGATCGATTTGGGATAATCGGCAATATATTCTTGGGGATACCTGGCCTTTAGGTGATGCAAGCTTTAATGGCGCCATAGAGGAGTACTTTGGCTTAAAAGTTCCCCCCAGATTTTGAGGGTGACGAAGAGAATCCGTAGGTTCAGCCGTCCTTTTTACAAATTTATGGAAATAGGCTTATGACTTCTCCAAAACGCTTTGACATGCAAACCTTTTTAGTTCGATTTGGCTGCGGCTTTCTCATTGGTGGACTTGCCGTTGGCTTTGGAACTATAGGTTTTTTTTCAGGATCGCTTTTGCCAGGATTTTTAATCGGTGGCATCATTTGTGGTTTGCTAGCTTGGCATTTAGGCGATCGCTTTTGGGAAAATTTTAGAAGTTGGATAGGGTGGCTATAAACCTAAATTTCAAAAACATAGGTTCAAAGACAGATTTTAGATAGATCTCAGAATTTAATCGTGCGACGGTGGGCAGCGACGGACTCGACGATACCGATCGCCATGAAATTGGCAATCATCGCCGACCGACCGTAACTCAGCCAAGGCAACGGAATGCCCGTCACAGGCGCAACACCAATATTCATGCCGATGTTGACAAAGGTTTGAAACAAAATAAACGAAAATACGCCAATTGCAATTAAGGATCCAAAGTTATCTTTGGCGCTCACCGCGATCGCCAATAGCCGCCAACAAATTCCTAGAAACGTAATCAGCACAAACATACAACCGATAAAGCCAAACTCTTCGCCGATCGCCGAGAAAATAAAATCGGTATGTTGCTCGGGAATGAAGTTGAGCTGCGTCTGCGTCCCCTTCATCAAACCCTGTCCCCAGAGCTTCCCTGCCCCGATCGCAATCCGCGACTGAATCAAGTGATAGCCGCCGCCTAAAGGATCTTGGCTAGGATCTAAAAACAGCAATAGCCTTTGCTTTTGATAATCGTGCAGCAGCCCCCAGAGAATATGCCCCACCTGTGCGGCAACCAAGTTCACGACCACAGCCACGATCGCACTGATTGTACGGATCCAAGGTAGAGAATACCAAGCCGTTACGCCCATCAATGCCACCCAACCAATCCACACAGGCACATAAACCGTAAAAATAATTGCCGAAATAATCGGCGACCCTAGCAGCACTAGCCAGCCCAAACTCGCACCCGCCCAGTACAACATGCCAATCGTAATTGCCGCAAATACGAGTGCTGTACCCAAATTTGGTTGCAAAAAGATCAAAATCCAAGGGGGAATCACTACCCACACCACTTTCAAAATATCCATAGGGTGCTGAATGGGGCGATTGTGCAGTACCGCTGCCAGTGAAATAATGACACCGACCTTAGCAAATTCGGAGGGCTGTAGATTAAAGCCACCAATACTCAGCCAGCGTTCTGCGCCCAGCGCCGATGTACCCACCAGCAACACTGCCATGAGAGAAAGGTTGGTAATGGCGTAGGTAATCCAATGTAGGCGCAGCAGTTGGTCGTAATGCGATCGCGCGATCGCCACCAGAATACCCAACCCAATGCCACCCATGACCCAATGTTGCCACCAGTTGGTCTGTTTGGCGTTAAAGTCAGCACTATAGATGGCAATACCACCCAAGATCGTCAAAAATATCGGAAAAAGTAACAGACCAAAATCGGCATCCCGCCACTCTCGCTTTAAGGTTTCTAGATCTGGAATTTGCCAACTATTTGCCAACATGGTATGTCGATCGCCCAACGAAATAACTGAGATGTGTAACTAATTATTAAGGCTACCATTTCTTTTAAGCGATGTGGGGATCGATCGATGCTTCCCAGAAGTCTCTACAATTGAAAGGAAAATTCTTCTAGAAAATTATCTGTATGAGTCAGACCTACACCGCAAAATTGCACCATCAAGGTCAAATTTACACGATCGCCGTACCTGAGTCCCAATCGATTTTAGACGCTGCCCACGAACAAGGCGTAGACCTACCCTGCTCCTGCTACGCAGGTGTCTGTACCACCTGTGCCGCGCAAGTACTTTCTGGCGAAGTCGATCAAAGTAAAGGAATGGGGATCGGTGGTATGGGTGAAGCTTTAGATGCCAAAGGGTATGTTTTGCTCTGCGTTTCCTACCCCAAATCAGATCTAGAAATTGTCACCGAAAAAGAAGAAGAAGTTTACGAAGTACGCTTTGGGCGAGGATCTTAACCGCCAATCTAGGGTTTTATGTCATTACGCTTAAGATTTCCCTCAGAAGGCTCTCCTCATCACCAAATATTTCAGCATGGACTGAGCTTTTTGGTGGGGCTTTGCCTGAGTATGCTCTGCATGACTGCCTGCTCGTCCTCAGCGCCAAGTCAGATTCGGATTGGGACGTACAATGTCGAGAATTTTGACGGGCAAGAGGGCGCAAAAGTTGAAACCCTCGCCAAAATCGTCGATCGCAATTTTGATGCAATTGGATTACAGGAGGTCAGTGCAATCGCTGCCGAAAAGCTCAA
This sequence comes from Tumidithrix elongata BACA0141, assembly GCF_036349135.1. Classification (NCBI taxonomy): domain Bacteria; kingdom Bacillati; phylum Cyanobacteriota; class Cyanophyceae; order Pseudanabaenales; family Pseudanabaenaceae; genus Tumidithrix; species Tumidithrix elongata. Next base: position 16,533 of record NZ_JAZBJZ010000046.1, on the reverse strand, counting down.
AACAGCCCTCAATAAGTCCCATCATTGGGAGTTTCTTTTGGGTGAGTCGGGCAACAAGCAAAGAATTGCCCTGTTTTACCGTAGCGATCTGATTACAGCCAACAAGGTAACGGAGTGGAATCGCGTAAATGTGACGGGAACCCTGCGATCGCCCCTAGTTGCCTATCTCAAAGTTGGCAATGGCTTTAATTTCACCATGGTGGTCGTGCATCAAAAGGGTAGTGGCGAGCAGGGCGCTGATGAGATTCGTCGGCAACAAAGCGATGTCATGCGAGCCGAAGTCGATGCCTACGAGCGCAATACCCAATCCGATCCCGATTTGGTGGTTTTGGGCGATTTTAACAGTCCCACTTGGGCAGCCCAAAATCGTGGCTTTAAAGATGGCCCCCTCCTATTTCTCACCCGCAGCCTTGAAACCGATGCTACCTATAACTGTCTCAAACGACATGGCACGCCTACCGATGCCAATGGTCGCCCCCGTTTCACAAATAAAGGGACTGGTTGTGTGATCGACCACATTGCCGTCTCTAAAGGCACTAAAGGCGCAGAAGCAGAGTATTTGCCCCAATCCATCCAAATCCTCGATCCCGTCAAAGATTTGGGCTTTGCTAGCGATCGCGACTATTTCCAAAAGGTTTCCGATCATCTCCCCGTCAGAGCCATATTTCGCTCGGACAAAAACGATGATTAGTCTTACAGGTCAGGTAATTTCAATAATCCAAATGTAGGCGCCATGGAATTAGATATACATTCTCAACTCAACCATCTTACAGGTCAGGTAATTTCAATAATCCAAATGTAGGGGTATCACCGCTCTAGCTACCCCAAGGGATCTGAAATTTATAGATCTTTTTTATTGTCTAAAATTGAGATTCAGTCAAGAATTTTGAACTAATAAAGGATACCCATGACGATCGCCCCCTTAAGCTGGCAAGAACTAGAAGCGCTCTCAGATTTTCAAGTCGATCCCGTCAATGGCCCCACCAATGCCCAAGCGCGGTTGCGTCTATTTGGTCATGCCGAATCTGACGTGCGGGTGATACTGTATCGCGACAACCATGCTTGGTGCCCCTACTGTCAGAAAATCTGGTTGTGGCTAGAAGAAAAGCAGATTCCCTATCGCATCGAGAAAGTCACTATGTTTTGCTATGGGGAAAAAGAGAGCTGGTACACGCGCAAAGTGCCATCGGGGATGCTCCCTGCGATCGAGCTAGACGGTCGCGTTATCAAGGAAAGCGATGATATTTTAATTGCCCTAGAACAGGTATTTGGCGTTTTGGGGCGCGGTATGGAAGACCCTACAGTGCTCCCCCTAAGACGGCTAGAGCGATTGCTATTTCGAGCATGGTGCTCTTGGCTTTGCCAACCAACCCGATCGCTCAAAGAAGAGCAACGCCATTGCGATCAATTTATCGGCGTGGTGGCGATGGTTGAGGATGCCCTAGGCAGTACCCCAAGTTCTTACTTTTTGGAAGAATTTGGGACTGCGGATGTCATCTTTACACCCTATGTCGAACGCATGAATGCCAGTCTTTACTACTACAAGGGCTATTCCCTCAGGGAAGAGAATCCTCGCTTAGCGGATTGGTTTGCAGCGATGGAAAGCCGATCCACCTATCGCGGCACGCAGAGCGATTTTCATACCCATGCCCACGATCTACCGCCCCAAATGGGAGGTTGTTGGGAAAATAGCGACCCCCAAACAAAACTCAATCAAGCAAGGGTTGATCGCGGGCCTTGGGATGGGTTGCCTGATGTGACTTACCCAGAGCCTGAAACCTCCCGCGCAGAGGCATTGCAACGAATGCTCAAGCATCGCACGAATATTATTCGCGTCAACCCCGCCGATGACAGCTTGGTTGGTGAAGCCCTACGTTGTGCCTTGACCCAGATGATGACAGGCGAAGTCTGCATGCCACCCAAAGGATCTGATGTTGCCCTGCGCTATTTACGCGATCGCATTAGCGTACCCCGTGACATGTCGATCTATGCCGCCAAACGCCTAAGGGAAGCCTTGGAAAAAACAGCCGCCTTGGTAGGTGACGATCAGGGCACTCCCATTCCCGTCAAACATCGGCGCGATCAAGACCCAGCAAACTTTGCGATAAACCGTTAGAATTCCCTTCTACATTGCCGTAAGGACTCGTGCTTAGGAATTCTCATGGGATTAGTTTGGCGTCAGAACTTCTGCGATCAGGCTTACGGCAGTGGTCAAACGCTGTTTGGGGGGAATTACGAGCAAATTTTTACCCGTATTCATAGCGTTTCGAGGTGCAGTCCAAGGTTCCAAGCAGTAAAAATCTTTGCCTTTCACTGTCCAAAACACCAAGGTGGAGAAATCTTGATTCCATTCTAGAGTCAGACGAACTTGCCGATCGCGATCGCTTACCGTGGAAACCTGAGCCGACAACTGCTCAAATGCAATATCAATCTCATCTTGATTGTAGTCAAAAGTTCCATCAAAGGCATAGGAAGTACGCGCCTTATCGAAATATTCCTTACTTGGAATCTCAACCTGTAGCTTCTCTTTATCTGTTGCGGCAAAATATGGATGGAACCCAACGGAGAATGGCATGGGTTTATCCGACAGATTCTCAAACTGCTGCTGAATTGTCAGCCTGTTACCTTGAAGGATGTAAGTAAAGATTACCTCAAACTCAAAGGGATATCCTTCGCGGGTCAGATCGCTACTCCGCAAACTGATACTGAGGCTAGCACCTGATTCTACAGACTGAGCTACCACCTGCCAAGGTAAATCTCTGGCAAAGCCATGTTGCTTGAGATTGTAGGTCTCTCCAGCATAGGTATAGGCATTGTCTGGCAAGTTCCCACAAATGGGAAACAGAATGGGATTGCCACCGCGCACGCTTAATTCGGGATGGGTATAGCGTTCCTCATCCATGTAGAAAACTTCCGTGGTGCGATCGCCTTGTGGAAGTTTCCAACTGGTAATAATACCTCCCCTTTCAGGCACAACTTCAACGGTCGTTTTTGCCTGTGTGTCGGAGAGAACATAGGTGAGATATTGTCTTTGTTCAGCGGTTACGGAAAACATGAGAAGACCTTTGGGAAGTATGAGCCGCATCATATCATGATGGGGATACCCTAAAATCGGCTCTATAATCCCTTCAAGAAATTCCGCAACAGATCTTTTCCAGAACTCGTTAAGATGCTCTCTGGATGGAACTGCACGCCCTGCACATGAGGATACTGGCGATGCCTTACGCCCATAATGATGTCATCCTCTGTCCAAGCCGTAATCTCTAGAACATCTGGGCAACTGGTGCGATCGATCACGAGACTGTGATAGCGCGTTGCTGTAAATGGATTGCTCAAGCCAGCCAGAACGCCTACCCCATTATGATAGATTTGCGAAGTTTTGCCATGCATCAGATAGGGAGCCGATACGACCTCCCCCCCAAAGATCAATCCCATACTTTGATGCCCCAAGCACACGCCTAAAATGGGTAACGTCGCACCCAATTTCTGAATGATATCTAAAGAGACCCCTGCTTCCTCAGGACGGCCGGGCCCCGGCGAAATCACAACGCCAGCGGGTTTCAGTTGCTCGACCTCAGCGATCGCAATTTCATCATTGCGCTTTACAACCACTTCACCCAAGTGCGGAAACTCAGGCAGCAACTCGCCCAGATATTGCACGAGGTTATAGGTAAATGAGTCGTAGTTATCAATTACAAGAATCATAGATTTCTCTCAAAACACACAAATCAATCAGCAAATTTGTTTAAATACGGTAAATGTCATCAAACTTTACGGGATGAAAATTCGTCTTGCACCAATGTAGTTGCCAATAGAAAAATCATGTTTTGGACAGATGCCTAGCTTTCGATACCTGAAGTTTTTCCCAAGCAGCTTCCAGTCCTACAGGAGGTGGCAGGGTTGCAATTTGAGCAAGGCGATCGCGATTTTGCTCCTCATAATACTGGCGTAGTTCTTCTGCTTCCTTGAGCACAATTTCGTATTCTGCTTCGACCTCAGCACGATGAGTTTCAATGTAGGAAAGAGCGCCATTGATTTGCGCGTCTGTGAGATCGAACAAAGACTGAATAAATTTTGTAGGATATCCAGCAGTTACATAGTCCATGATGTCGTAGATGGTAATGCGCGTTCCTGCGATCGTCTTGCCACGCTCTGTAAGGATGATTGCTGACTGCCCTTGGAGCGATATTGAAGGCATACCCTTAACCTCCTAAATATTGTGTATGAACTACTAAAAATGACTTAACTACAAAGGACTTAAACCGCTTTGCTGTAAGAGGTTAAAGGAATCCTTGAAAATCATCACCACGCCTAAGCCAAGCAAAAGTACCAGTCCACCTTGCATGACATTCTCTTGAATTTGATCGGGCAGGGGCTTGCCACCACGTAGTGCCTCAATCAGCAAAAATACCAACTGACCGCCATCCAGCGCAGGTAGGGGCAAAATATTGATAATGGCAAGATTGATGCTAATGATTGCCGTAAAGTCAAACAGACTAGAGGCATCGGACTTGACCAGCTCTGAACCGATCGCTACGATCGCGATCGGCCCCGATAGTTGTGAGGCAGTATTTTGGAAATTGGTTGCCAGTTGCTTGAGTCCTTGCACGGTCATCAGGGTTAAGCGTTCAAAGTCTTTTGCCGCAAAAGTGAGAGCCTCTCCAAGGTTACGAATTGGACGACGATAGGGCTTGCCCGTAAAGTCTAATCTCACACCAATTCGTCCGCTATTGTCTTCGCCTTGGGGCACAACCGTAATTTTGAGCGTCTTGCCGTCGCGATTGACATCCATGGCAACCGGCTTATTCGCACTTTGGGCGATCAGGCTTTGAAATTGCTCTAGGGTTGTGAGGCTGGTATCAAAGGTAATGCCATTTGCCGATCGCACGATATCTCCAGTCTGCAACCCCGCGATCGCAGCAGGTGCATCGGGATTTAAAATCTTGGCAACCCTTACCCCTGGCCGATCGACCGATCCCACACCGACGCTGATCACCATTAGCATCAAAACCAGATAGGCAAATACAAAGTTAGAAATGACACCCGCACTAATCACGATCGCCCGATCTAGGATTGGGCGATTTTTCATCAAATCTGGATCGTCCTCGGGGATTTTGCTGTCTTCGTCATTATCGGGAAACCCCACATAACCACCGAGGGGAATTGCCCTGAGCGCATATTCTGTCTGCTTACCTTGATACTTCCACAGCACTGGCCCGAAGCCAATCGAAAAACGGTTGACATGAATACCCTGTAAACGTGCTGCTAGAAAATGACCTAGCTCGTGTACCAATATCAAAACAGCTAAAACAGCGATCGCAGGCAGAAATGACATAACTAGGTTAAGTTTAGGTAATCTTAAAGCCCAATCATAACATTCTGCTAAAGCAAACGGCTCTATAGCCAGTTACCTACCAAAATAAACGAAGACCAATAATACGGATGTTTTAGGTTAATATCTCCACCCAATTTGGGCACTGGAATCTCGGAAAGGTTAGGAATTCCTATCACTTTTTTATCTTGAATACGAACCTTGCCCTCGATCAGCGAAATTTGTGCCTTTTGCATGGCGATCGCTTTACTCGTAGCCGTAGGATATTCGCTATAGAAGCTCAGCATCAGAGGCATCGTACCCGCATCGCTGACCGTCCATAGGGATGCCAGAACGCTCTTTACCCCAGATTGAGCCGCCATACCGCTGATACCAAGGTTATTGCCCACAGCAGTTTCGCAGGCGCTCAGCGTTAACAATTCCAACTGAGATTTACTGAACTTTAATTGAGGAATGTCATTGATGTACAGTCGTTCGTTCCAAAACTGAATGAATGCACCATCGATCGTATTACTGACAAACTTGCCATGGGTTGCCAGATGCACAATGCCATAGTTTTGCTTTTCTTGCTGCGACTGTAAGTTGCTCAGCGTAAACGTTTGATTTAGAAACGAACTTCCTTCCAAAACCTTAGAAATGTTGTTGACCTCAACCTCCACTCCCGGTAACGCCGAGAACCCCTGTACGGACTCCGTTAACCCCATCGCCAAGATATTATTCTTGCGGCGATCGCGCAACTTGAAATTCGCCAGTCCCATGGTCGGTACGGTAGCAAGGGCATATTTTTGCACGAGGAACTCTTTGCCATCATGGAGAGCTGCGATCGGAATTACCCTCAGCGGTCCATCCATCACGAAGATTAGGGTCTTAATTTTTGCCGCTTGTAAATCGTCGTCAATCGGTGAGATTATCCATTTATAAAGATTTTGAGCAGGGTCTAAATAGTCATTAGAACTAGCGTCGCGAAGGTCTTCCCTAAGCTTGTCAATAGTCGGCACGATCTCTGATTCTGCCACGCGCACAGTGCGATGAATCGGTTTGCCTGACGAAGGAATAACCAACAATTCAACCCGATCTGGGAAAATCGTAGGATAAACGAGAGCAGTAGCACTATCTGTGGCTTTGCTAGCTCGGAGCAGTTCTAGTTGTGCCACATTTAAACTCATGGGAATAGGATTGAGATTCCGATTTGTGTAAGATTTTAAATCTTCACTATAGGAGCTTTCTAGACTATAAAAAGCATCATCAAGTTGCCCCTTCTCAAAATATTTGCCAGCTTGTTGATGCATGAAAATCCCTGCTGGCACGCGATTATAGTAATTACTCAATACACAAGCAATTAAGCGCGTACATAAAACCGTATCTCCAGGTTCCGAAAAAATATTATCATGAAAATAGGGTGTTGCCTGTTGAGAACTGGAAGAAGAACTAGACGAAGTGGATTGAGCCAAAGCGATCGGTGCATTCATGGCTAAGGCTGAAACCAATCCCAGTCCAAATGTCCAACTAAATTTCCAATTAAGTTTCCAAGGAGAGCCTTGATACTGCGTTGCACGATTCATGATTTAGAATCCTCTATGTTTAGCTATTCTATGATTCTCGATCGATTAAGGGAGCATAAACCCATCTGTGAAGTTTCTGCTAGAAGGTAAATGTGGTACGGATCGTTCCAATAGTGACCGTATCGCTACCCGCCGAATGACCGTTATTAAACAAAAAGATGATTCCGGGAGTAATACTGATATTGTCATTGACCCGATAGCGATAAAACAATTCCACATGGGTTGTACTAGAAGGCTGACCACCTTTTACCGAAGCATCGCTAACTCCTCCTAGACCAATAGAGCCAGGGACATTGTTAAAGCCAGATAAGGTGCTACTGGTAATTTTTGGAGGTTGCCCTACATAAATTCCGCCCAAATTTCCACGACCAAACAAATCGGGGAAGTTAAGGTATACCATCCAGTTCGTGGTTTCTACAGTTCCAGAAGCACCAGGATCTTGAGCGCTTGATGTTGTATACCCACCCCAAGTTCCTAAGGTGACATAGGGGCTAATCCGCCAGTTTAAGGTCGCACCAAAGGCTTCCGTAGTGAATCGGGACAATCCTATAGCGAGCAAAGAATCACCGATATTCGTACGAAGATTACCATCGTTGGTATAGGAGTGCAGGTAATAGAGCGTGGTGTCAACTGTTTCGGCTGGGGTAAGAGCCAGTTGCACGCCAAGCGTGTAGGGACCACCAAACAAGCCAGCGCCTAATGTATTTGGTGTTGGCGAGGCTGCATCGCTTGCTGAGTAAACTGCTTGCAAACTGACGCGATCGCCTAGTTGCCAATCAAAGCCTATGCCCGCCCTACCCCCACCTAAAGCGAGAATCGGGTTCCGTTGTGCGAATGCGGAAATAGGCCCGCGTCCGATGCTTTCCACTCGATTGGGGCCTCGGAAGACATTGATCGGATTGACACCCTCAGCACCCACGATCGCCACGAAATTATCCCCAATCATAAAGCGATAGGATAGATCGCTCAAGACAACCGAACCCGTTGTATTTGTTTCATAACCTAGACGGGTGAAGTTATTGCTAAATAATGAGGTCGAAGAAGTGGAACCTGTGTCGAGATTTCCCACCTGCAAACCCGTGAGCAATATACTGCGATTGTAAAAGTCAAGCTGCGTCACAAGGTTGAGCTGGACATTGTATCCGAAGGTAACGTTTTTCCCATTATCAGCTTCTAAGAGCGTGCGCACCCCATTCCTAGGGGATAGATCGGGTGTATTACCCGTTCGTCCTTGAATGCCAAAAACCGCTTGTCCGTACAGTTTAGTCGTGGTCGAAAACTGTTGCGACTCTAGCTTGGTCGTTTTCGCTTCTAAGGCATCCACACGCCCTCTGAGCGTGGCTAATTCGGCAGCAAATTCCTCTTGGAGTTTTTGCACGGCGGCGAGATCTTCTTTGCTGACCTTATCGGCTAGACCTGCGGAAATAATTTCATTGATTTTGTCCAAACAGGCATTTAAACCAGCGGCAAACTCATAACGGGTCATGGCGCGTTGACCGCGATAGGTGAGATCGGGATAGCCTGCAATACATCCATAGCGTTCGACCAGAGACTGCAAAGCTGTAAATGCCCAATCTGTGGGGCGAACATCTGACAATTGAGAAACGGAAGTGACTTGGGCTTTGCGGATGGGTTTGGGTGAGAGGTCGTTAATCTGCTGAAGCGTTGGATTGCGATCGCTTTGTGGAATCTTAGAATTCGATGACAGATCGTTAGATCTAGCAGTTGTTTGCGAATCTACGATCGCTGGATTCTTAACCTGTAGGAGTGGGTCGGTCGGAACGATCGCGGAAGGAGTTGCTACCTGCGATTTTGAACTCTCTGGTAATTTTTGCTCGGCTAACTTTGGATTTGCCAACTTTGGATCGGCGATCGCATTCGTTGGTAATGACTCTGGTAATGCCGTTACCCGATTCGTCGTTGCTGTGATTTCTGTGTTAGCTTCTGCGAATGCCTCAGCCTTCCGAGCGCCAAACAACTCACCAGTATAAAAACCACCTGCATAAATGCCGCAGATCAAAGCAAAGATTAGGCGATACTGCGATTCCCGATGGAATGTGTTTCTGGACAGTAAGTTTCGCTGAGTCGCCCGAAGTAACAATAAATTCACAACTACACCTCCTCATAAACTAGCTTACATAACTATCTATTTACAGATATCTAAACGTTTCTGCTTAACTTTTACATGCTAATAGGTACAAGCCAACGATATCTTACAAGCTATCTAGAGACCATTTACAACCAAGCTCATAAACTTAATTATTGATTTCGGGTGGCAGTAAAGATCAAGCCAACTTCACGAATTTTAATATTCATAATCAAAAAATAGAATAAGCCAATCCTCGTATTTAATTTGTATATACATAAACATTTAGACATTTTAGCCCTATATAAATCTACGATCAAAATCAACAAGAATAAATCATAAGATCCTTATATAACAAGGAATTAAGGCTCAAAAATATGATAACTTTTGCAAGAATGATTCGTTAAAATATATAAAATTTGAATCTCAATATTTAGCTAGCCATATAACAAATGTTTAGATTGCAAGTTATAGATTCTATAGGCAAGCCTTTAAACACATAAAATTCTCATTTAATTTATATACCGCATGGGTTCCGCGATCGCAAAGTAAGATAGTGCATAACAAGGAACTCAAAGATATCGCTACCAAAGGTATTGTGGCGAATGAGATATAGTCGTGCATTCCAAAAAATAGAGGCAGTGTAAACCAAGCAAAAGTCTATGTAGATGCTTTATTTCGGACTACCGTTCGCAACAAAATTGTAGAGGTAATTGCGAAGCTCGGAATTGCAGTACCAACCACCGAGTAATCTACTAACCAAGCGATCGCAGAGTTATTTGCTAATCTTGCCTAACACAATTCCAATCGCATTGTGCGTGATTCCCGAATATTATGCCTAAAATGCTTCAAGCTCCTCAATTCAAGTTCATCGAGATTGGCAAAGTCTTTTGCTTTTAGTTTGCTGACAGTATCTTCAGCCCACAAATAGCCCTCCTCTCTTGGGGTTTTGGTTACAGGTTACTCTAAACAGTGATTGTTAGATTGGTGACTCGACAAGGGTTTATAGAACTTTTACTGGTTCGCGTACTGACTCAAGAAAATGGATTAGCTCTTGAATAACTGGCGCACTTTGCAAAATCTCAAGATTTTCATTAGCAAGGCGATCGATCGCTTCCGATTTGTCTCGAACTACTTCTGAACGGGAAATCAAATGCTCTAATACTTTACGCGGTTGCGTAACTGCGCGATCGAGTTCATCTTGAGATGGGCTATATCCAAGCAGTCTTGATAGTAAATGGATATCTTGAAAAAAGATTGATTCCATTTCTGGAACAAAAAGGAATACCTTAACTGGCGTATTAACAGAAACACTTTCTACGATCTCTGCAATATCTTTGGAATACTGTTGATTTAATTCGGGTATTGTTGAATCTGCATCAACAACGATAAAAACTGGAACTTGTCTAAGTACAACCAAAGAACGCGCAAGCGACTTCACAGAAGATATCCCAGTAGTAGAAACAACTTCTACTTGATTAAGCGATCGCTTAGGCAGGATGGTTTTAAGTAGTTGTTTACCATAAACACTATCACAGATAACATATGCAATCATGGAATATTCCTCGCAATAATGTTGTAATCAGATAGTCCGTATTCTATACATACACGATATTTCAAGGCTAATAGTTCGCAAATTTTTTCGTTTTCCAATCCATACTTGATCTCGTCTCCATCCCATAGCAAAATTGCTTGCGGTGATAAAAAGCGTGAAAGATTTCGAGCTGGATCTGTAAAACCAGTTCGGCTAAAAACTAGTCCAACTGCTGTTGCGGGACGACGCAAAAGTTGATTACGAAGCTTTGCGATTGGAGCGATATTGACTTTTGTATTGTCTGAAAAGTCTTTGCTCTCAACTAAACAAGAAATTCCATTAGAGTGAATTGCGCCATCAATTTGCTCGACTTCTTCGTCAAATAGTCGCACGCTGTAAGGAAATCTCACCTCAGCCCCGTCCAATTGAAACGCACGTAAAACTAGATATTCAAAAGCTTTACCTGATTCCCAATCTGGAGTATTGCGATTTTCAATATCATCCCACAGCGATCGCAACCCATCCCATTGCAGCGATTTGATCTTAATTTCGTATTCTGCTGGTGTTGCCAATTCTCCTCCCTAAGGCAATTCTACCGAGGTGGGTTTAGAGATGTGCGGTAAGCCCCAACCGAGTTTTTCGCGTAAAACCTGGAAAAACTCACCGTGATGCGATCGGATTAATCTGGCGGGATAGGGCGATCGCTCGATTTTGATGTGATAGTCAGGGTAAACATAACAACCTGCATTGCCATCCACCACCAGCACCAAACGATGCTGATTGGCAGGATAAACCATCACCGTTTCAGTATTGGCAAACACCAGCGCTCGAGATGCCATGGAATGCGGGCAGATCGGCACGAGTTGAAATACAGGAATCCCCGGCTCGATCACGGGGCCACCCGCAGATAGAGCGTAAGCCGTCGAGCCTGTTGGTGTTGAGATAATCACTCCATCCGCTGCAATATCTACCGGGGAATGTCTGCCAATTTTGACCTCAAAATGACACATACTCGTGAGGGGTTCGCGGTGTAAGACCATCTCATTTAAAGACAGTGCCTCCCACAGTAGACCTTCGCGATCGTAAACGCGGACAGCCATCATCGATCGCTGCTCGACCACATATCTGCCTTCGACGATCTGGCTGAGAGTTTCTTCCCAGTGGGTCAAATAGGTATCGGTCAAGAAACCCATATGTCCCGTATTAATGGCTAACAGGGGCAACCCACAGGGAGCAATTTGCCGACAGGCGGATAGAACTGTGCCATCGCCACCCAACGCCACCACAAAAGCCATGCTGCGATCGAAGCCATGGGGAACTAAACTGTCGATCGGGGTATGACAAACGGGACTGTCAGGCTTGGCATAGCCCAAAATGCCACCACTACCCGTTGCTAAGACAGTTTGCCAGCCGTGCTTATCAAACCAAGTCTGCATTTCCAGTGCTACCCTCTGGGCAGTGGGTTTTGCATCGTTAAAAATAATGCCTACTTTTGGCACGGTTACAAACCACCTAAACGATTAGAAAATATGTAATGTTTGGTCATTATAGATCTCTAATTACCTGAAAGCTGCGGCTAAATGTTCGTACTCCCAAGCTTCATTATAAACTTGCGCCGAAACTCTCACCCACAGGCGATCGCCAAAGGGAATAATTGGCACTTCGATCTGGTGTTTCACTAAAATTTCGTCATGGAGCTTTTGGTAGTCGCTGACAGCGTACTTGGATGCAACCTGCTGTGGGAGAGGGATCGTAGCCATTGCGCCAAGCATAAACTCAGGTGCGGGGAGGGTTTGTTGCCATGTTGTGGCTAACATTTGTGCTGCCCATAAAACTAATTTGTGATTGTGCTCTCTGACGCGATCGCTGCCTAAATGTTGGTGAAAAGCGATCGCATCGGTAACGGTCAACCAAGCACTGGGGTCGCGCGTCCCCGTCCAGTCAAATTCGGCTAGAAACCCGCCATCAAAGCCGTGGGAAATCACATTGGGGTGTAAGTCGGCTTGGCGTTCGGGCTTGGCATACAAAAAGCCACAGCCTTTATTGGCACAAAGCCATTTATGGCAATTCCCCGCATACCAGTCAGCATCGAGTTCGACTAGGTTGAGGGGGAGCGTACCGGGGGCGTGCGCACCATCAACCAGCACGGGAATATTCTGTGCCTGTGCCAGCTTGACCAATGCTGCTATGGGGAAAATCAGGGCAGTGGGTGATGTGATATGGTCAAGCACCAAAAGTTTTACGTTGGGATTGACCTTGGGATCTAAAGCCTGCGCGATCGCTTCGATAACTTCTTGCTCGCTGTGAATCGGAAAGGGAACCTTGGCTTCGACGATCTCGACTCCCGTGCGGTGGCTAACATAAGTCAGGGTTTTACGCACGGCGGCGTAGCCGTGACTGGTAACCACAATTCGATCTTGGGGCGAAAAATCTAGCGATCGCACGACAGCATTAACACCTGCGGTGGCATTGTCCACAAAGACTAAATCTTCGCCTTTAGCACCGACAAATTGGGCGAGTTCGTTGGCAGCCGCGCGAATATGGGTTGCGAGTTCTTGCATAAATTGCAAAGGTTGCGATTCCAGTTTCTGCCGCCATGCATTCTGCGCTTCCATCACGACCTTGGGTGTTGCCCCAAACGCACCATGATTGAGAAAAATACAGTTTCGATCTAATAACCACTGCGATCGCACTTCCCTGCCAAAGTTCATAGTTGATTTATGCTTGAGGTAATATCTTTGCTGAGAAAGTTAACATGGAACTGCCAGAGCTTTTAACCTTTCGCGATCCAAAACTCTTAAATATGGCGCTTACCCATAGCTCCTATGCTAACGAGAATCCGATGGAATCTCAAGATAACGAACGCTTAGAGTTTTTGGGAGATGCGATTTTAAATTTTCTAAGTGGTGACTATCTCTATGCCCGTTACCCAACCATGACCGAGGCAGAACTTACCAAACGTCGGATTACGCTAACCGATGAGAAGCAGCTAGCCCAGTTTGCCCTGAGATTAGGTTTAGACAGCAAAATCAGGTTTGGGAAAGGTGCGGAAAAAGAAAGAGAAGCGCTCAATGCGAACCTCCTGAGTAGTACCTTTGAGGCAGTAGTGGGAGCCTATTATTTAGATCGCGATGCCAAGATTGATGCGGTTAGACCCCTTGTGAATCAATTGTTTAACTTTGTTTCTGAAGATATTATTAGTACTCGTTCCGATCTGAATGCCAAGAATCGATTTCAAGAATGGGTACAGGCAAATCTCGGACATACCTTCCCAAATTATGTGGTAGAGAAAGTGGGAGGTGTAGATCACGCGCCGCAGTTTGTGGCAAAAGTTTATGTGGGCGATCGCCTCTTTGGTGAAAGTGCCGAACCCTGTCGCAGTAAAAAGGAAGCTGAGAAACAAGCGGCAATGGATGCGATCGCAAGGTTAGGTTAGTTGTTGCGTCTATTTTTTCAAAACATCTCACAAGGGTTTGCTATCAATTTCCACCTCGAATTGACGTTATGGTAATGGAATACTCAGATCGTTTACCCCATAGGATTTGCCATGCTCACCGTAATTTTGCTTGTCTTTTCCAATATATTCATGACGCTTGCGTGGTACGGGCATCTCAAGTTTCTCCAAAACCAATCCATTTTTGTCGTGATTTTGGCGAGTTGGGGAATTGCTTTTTTTGAATATTGCTTTCAAGTGCCAGCCAATCGCATTGGCTATGGCGAGTTTACCGCCACCCAGTTAAAAATCATCCAAGAAGCGATTTCGATTTTGGCTTTTGTTGTCTTTTTTGCCGTGATGGTTTTAGGGGAGAGCTTAAAATGGAACCATATTGTTGCCTTTGCCCTGATGCTTATCGCTGTTTTCTTTGCGGTGGGGGTCAAATAATTTTGCTGTTGGGATGTCTCTTGATAGTTAACGAGAATTCGATGGGGATAAAGCGGCGATCGCTTTCAAGCTTGACGTAGTTGGTTAGAATAACATCAGATTCGTAAGGTGCTGGTCAATGACAACAAGGATCTTTCTGGCAAGACAAGAAGAGCAGAAAAAGTTTCGAGAAGTATTGCGATCGCTGCAACCAAATCGATGGTTCTCGAAGAACTTGCCAACCGTAGCAAAACTTTTACCTGCGAGAAAAGAAGTGGTGAATGCATCGCCCCATATTTTCCTGCTTTATGGGGAAGGCGGAATGGGTAAGACAAGCCTTGGGCGGCGATTTTACGAACTAGCTGGGGAAGAGTTTCCCAATAGCTTTCGGGTGTTGCGGTTAGATTGGGAAGAGGCAAAGAATGAGTTTCCCTCGCTGAATGTTGGGCATGAGGCAATTCGTCCTGAGTCAGTGTTAGAGGCGATCTATCTGGCTGTAAGTAAGGGGCGCGAGCGAGATTTTGAGAAATATCGGCAGGTGGGGAAGACGCTGAAGCAAATTGAAGAAAAGGTAGATAAGGAACTACAAGCTAGACAGGGAGAGGGGGCGGAATATGCGCCGATTTTGAAAAAGGGTTTGAGTTGGTCGTTGGGAGCTTTGCGGAAACTGCCTCACGCAGAGTCGATTCTGGGGGCGGGAGATGGCAAGGTGGATGAGGCGATCGCGGATGGAGCAGTAAATGCTTTGGTGGGGTTGATGAAAAAGCGGTTGACTTTGGAAGAACGTAGGATTTTTGCAACACCGCATCGACAATTGGCTGAGGCTTTGGGGCATGGTTTGCAAGCAATGGCGGAACAGAAGCCTTTGGTGCTTTTGCTGGATACCTATGAGATTGTCGATCGCCTTGAGTGCGATCGCGTGTTGCGGATGGTAATTAAGGCGGCAGGTCGGCAGGTGGTGTGGGCGATCGCAGGTCGGGCAAATCTGGCAGATAGCTTTCGGTTATCGCAGGATTATTTTCGTGGCTATCGGGATGAGTTTTCCGAAAATCTCTATGTTTACCCGATGAGCGAGTTTAGTCGGGAGCAGGTGAGTGAATATTTCGCGCATCCTGAGATCGATGTGCCTTTGAGTGATGATGAGGCGGAGTCAGTCAAGCAGTTTAGTTTGGGCATTCCCTTTGTGGTGCAGCAAATTGCGGCGATGCGTCAACAGGGGATCGATCTGGTAACGATTCTCAGCACGCCATCTAACGATCGCGAGGATGAGTCGCCCCGTGAGGCAGTGGTGAGAGCAACGAGCGATCGCTTTTTGCGGTATTGCTTGGACGATCGCGACAAAAAAGCGGCGTATGCGATGGCGATGATGCGCCGTCCTGATAACGACCTATTAAAGGCGATGCTGGGGGTGACTGACCTTGAGCCAGAGATGCGATCGCTGAAGGCAAGGCACTCGTTTGTGTTGTTGGAGGGTAAGGGCATTAGGTTACATGACAAGCTAGAGAGCTTTTTGCAAGATTATCTGCGTTGTGGGTTGGCAGGACAGTCACCCATGGTGCGGGAGTTGAGCGATCGGGCTGTGACTTATTTGGAACCGCGTTTGAGCGAATGGACAAAGGAGCCTACGGATACGGCAGATTATTTCGAGTCGGAACGGATTGCGAATGGATTGTTGGATTTGGTGCAGCATAAATTTTGGCAAGATGTGGAGGTTGGTTGGCGCTATGCTGTGCCGCGTTTTGTGGAGAGTTGGCAATATAACCGCGATTGGCAAAAGCAACTTTTGGGAGTTATTGAGGCTTTTCAAGTGCGGTTTGATAGGGATAGTAAAAAGCGTTTGCAGATCTTTGCTAAAGATTTGGGTTACTCCTCGTTCGATCCTGATAGTCGGAAGGAGTTGCTGGATGAGTTGGAGAAATTGGCTAAACGGGGCTGGTTTGACTGCGATCGTAAAACTGAACGTATGTTAATTCTCTCAATCCAACGTGGGCGATTACTTGATGAACTGGAACACTATTCAGAATGTCTTCAGATATATCTTGAAGCAGAAAAGCAACTTCCTGAAACTGCACTACATTTACGGAAAAATTTAGCAGAAGAATTTAGGTAATTGCTCAACCTAGGTAAATTGACAAAAGCAGCAAAGCTGATAAAGTA
>NZ_JAZBJZ010000045.1:0-38986 GCF_036349135.1 Tumidithrix elongata BACA0141 | reverse complement strand
TCCTATGAAACCCCTCTTCTGTCTTTATTGCAAGGTTTTGTCCTGTACTAAGCTGCACAACATAATATCAACACTTATCTCCTCCTGTTGAGACGCGATGGCAACCTCACTCAAGTCGGAGTACCACCCGATCCGCTTTTGCTTTCGGTGGGCAGCCTAATTTTCGGTCGGCGCAGCCTCAGTGGCTCTCTGATTGGCGGTATTAAAGAAACCCAAGAGATGCTGGATTTCTGTGGTAAGCACAATGTCACTGCCGATATCGAACTTATCACCATCCAAAACATCAATGAAGCCTACGATCGCCTAGTGAAAAGCGACGTGAAATATCGCTTCGTCATTGATATGGCTTCGTTAAAACAGGTGTGATAAAACTTCACGACTCATAACGAAATCAGCTTATCGATATTTTCCTCATCGATCGCTTGATTCCACCTGTCTCCCATCGCGATCGGTCTAGGAGCAAGTTCAGTGTAACGGACTGTATGCTAGATATTTTTATACCCCAGATAGCTTTGGATAGTCATTACTTGTTTAGCACTACCTAAATATGCATGTTATATAGCGATCCTAAACGATTTGTAATTAATTTGTAGGGCAGGCATCTTGCCTGCATAGACTTCCAGTCTTGACTACGTTCACAAACAATGGAGGATCGCTATATATGTTTATAATAATGCGCAAATAAAAATAAAAAGGGAGGGAAAACGTATCGATGTCTCTAGACATACGTGATACGTGTCACTGATTTAGCTTTCTGTGCCTAGCTATACTTAGTCCGATCTACAAATACAAATCAAAGCAATGAAAGCTATCTCAATTGGTGTTATTTCCACTGGTGTTATTTCCGCGATCGCCGCACTCGCAATCCCATTTTCAGCCCAAGCAGATACTGTCCGCGCCTATTGCAAATATTTTGAGAATGGAGCCAGCCAAGCTAAGGTATCTATGCCCTGTTGGTTTTCGATGCGTCAAGGCAATATCACACTTCGTTGGCAAGATAGCGTAACTGAATATTACAAATTAATCCCTGGTCGCGCCTCTGTCTATACCGACGAACGTGGCGGCATTGTCTATCAGCAACGTGGTGAAGAGCAAGCCGATGGTTCAAGCGCAAGAATTCTTAAAATGGAGAATGGCTCTATCTATATTTGGGGAAGCTAAGAAAAGGGCTTAGCCCTTGCGAAGGAACACCAAAAATGTAGTCATGTTGTAGTAACTGCCATAAACGCAAACAGGGTGAGCAACGCCCACCCCCGCATCTTAGAAGAAAGTTAAAGAAGGAAGTTAAAATTTATTCGTTAACTAATCACAATCGGAATTATAGATAGAGAGGGATTTAGTTCGCACCTCCGATCTGAAAAACAATTCGGTTCTATTTAGTTCCGTGAATGGTATCACTGGGCGGATCGTCAGAAAAGGGCTGCGCTCCAGTAGCAGGGTAGTTATCACGGTTTGGGCTAAAGATATTCGCAGCACCATCACTCAGGTATTGCATCATCCGCTTCAACATTTCCATTAGTTTCATATATTTAACCTCTTAGAAAGGAAGTGATTTAATGATTCTATTGTAGGGCTTCTCAAAGCCTGTTAAATCAAGGGACTGCGATACTTAACAATTATTAGAGTTACTTAATATCAGGGCGGCGCGATCGCAAATTTCAGATCGCTCACACCCAGCCTTTCACTTCAACATCGGTCATAGGCTTCTCAAGTTTGATGTATTCGATCTTGGCGGCCTGTAAAATATGTTTCATTTGCACAGGTTCGCTCGCATCTGCTGCAATAAATGCCGCATTTAAAGCAATATTACGAATATTTCCACCTGCTACATTTAGTTTTGCTAACTTCTGAAAATCTAGTCCCTCAGTCGGAGTTAGTTTAGGAAAGACCCTTTGCCAAATTTCCAGCCGTTGTTTCGCATCTGGGAAGGGGAACTGTACAACAAACCGCAAGCGCCTCAAGAAAGCCTGATCTAAAGAGCTTTTTAGGTTTGTGGTGAGAACTGCCAGACCTCGGTAAGCTTCCATACGTTGGAGTAGATAGCTCACTTCAATATTGGCATGACGATCGTGGCTGTCTTTGACCTCCGAGCGTTTACCAAACAAGGCATCTGCTTCGTCAAACAAAAGGATGACTCCTCCGCCCTCCGCAGCATCAAATAGGCGGCGAAGGTTCTTTTCTGTTTCACCAATGTATTTACTGATCACCGAACTCAGATCGATCCGATAAACATCCAATTTAAGCTCCATTCCTAGGACTTCTGCCGCCATTGTCTTGCCCGTCCCGCTTCCTCCTGCAAACATTGATGTAATCCCTAAGCCTCTTTTCCCCCTACCCGCAAATCCCCAATCCTCATAGACTTTCAGCCTTTGGCGAACGTGGGCAGCGATATCCCGCAAAACCAGCCGTTCTTTTTCGGGAAGTACTAGATCGTCCCAACCTGCTGCCGAGTCAATGCGCTGAGCCAGTTCATCTAAACGCGGACGTGCTTGCGATCGACAAGCATCCCATAGAGAATTTTGAAGTTTAGGCTGCTGTTCAATATCATCTACTTGCCCATTCTGATACTTGAGATTTTCTTGTTCTAGAATCTCCCTGTTGACGCTCTTTGCTTTTAAGCAAACTGTGTGGATCGCTGGGACGCTAAGACTAAAATAGGAGACAAGGGTATCAATATGTGTATGTAAATGCTCTGGTTCAACGATATTGGTTCCAGTAAGGGCATTTCGCCAGATCATATGCTGCTCATCACTGGTCGGTTGATGAACATCAAAAGTAACGATTGAACGTTGCCGTTGCCGTTTTCGATCGCGGCTGTTAACAATCACAGGACAATCAACCATTTCGATCAGCCGTGCGATCGCGGCCTCTCGATGGGGATCGAGGGTTTCAACTTGATCGCAGTCTATTAGTAATGCGGTATCGCTTAGTGTGTACTCACGTTCGCAAAGACATGTCAATAATTGGAACTGATTGAGATCGGAGGGAATCATTTCGGCGGAGAGCGCATGCACTTTGAGTCCAACCTGTTGACAAGTTATCGCTGCGATCGCACGTTTACTACTGACATCGTCACCACATAATTGTAAGACTGGTAAAACAGAGCCCGATGGTTCTAACCAAGTAGCGGCCATCTGTTGCACGATTTGTTGATGAGAAGGCACCAAAATAGATGGGGGCGATATAGGTTCAACAATGCCCAATAAGCGCTCGTCAACATAGTGCACACCAGCTAAAAAGTGAAGAATACGCTCGTCAATGCGAAGTGGACAACTCGTGAGCGCATTGCCAACACCAACGTCAATCAAGCGCCAACGCCTTAGTGGAGCTTTAGGCGACAAGGCTACCCAATCAGCAGTGGAGGAGATGGATAGCGCTAATCCAAGGGTAGGATAAGTTCTTTGGGAATCACCTGATGCTTTGGCACAGAGGCTTGCCCATCCACTATCAAATTCCATACCTACACACAAAAGTAGGACATCTCGTTCAAAGGCTGACAGGTCAAACGCTTGACATAGACGCTCTAGAGCAAAGGGAGTATGTTTAGGGAGTGTGGCAAGTCGCTTTTTTGCAAGCTCATTGCTTGTTGTTTGGATATAGATATTTTGCTGAAATTCACTCCCAACTTGAGCATTGCCATTACTATCATGTTTAGGGGAAAATCTTTCTACACGTTCCTCTAAAACAGACCGTATCGAATCGAGCGCTGCCATTAAATAAGCATGATTGATCGCATGCCAATTATCGGAAGTACTTACTGTGGATAAGACCATTTAACCCGTAATCTCTTTAATTAAGTTTTCCAAATATTTCTTAGCTTCCATAGGAGTTAACAGCAAAAATTCCCCCTGTCGTAAGATTTCATATTTCCCCGCTCGAAACCCATGTCCAGCGATTAAACCCATTCCCTGTGCTTGATTGCCAAGGTTAGTTAGTTGATTGGTACTCATCATTTCGACTTCTAGATTGAGCTGTTTTTCGAGATTGTCTTCACTCATAGTATTTACAGGTTGCGTTGTGATTAGTTGAGCTATGGAATCGTGATTTTGGGACTGTTGTACCACTCGAAGGTGGGGCTATTAGGGTCAGTATCTGCATCAATTTTGCTTTCAGCACCATCAATGCGAATGCGAACAAGATATTCTCCGGGTTTAACCTGAGCGATCGGAATTGAAACACTATGGGTGTCAGCTACTAGTGGTTCGCGATCGAACATGTAAGAAACTGGATTAGAGATCGACCATTCATTCAGGGCTAGCACGACCCTCTGTTTTTTACCGATCGCAAGATCCACCACCACAGTAATTACGGCAGAACGCAGTTCATCATGCTCTTCAACCTCTGTGACGGTCACTTTCGTAATGGTTGGGCAGAGCACAAACGGGGCAACATTTGACTCTACGCCGCTGGTCAAGCGCGAACCTGCATCAGGAGATGTTAAGGTGCGATGAATTACTTGTAAGCTTTGCACACCTGCATATAAAGAACCAATAGGCATAGAGTTGAGGGGCAAAAGGATCTCATGGTCTTTCACTTCTGTTGGAGTCACTCTCACATCTCCAATTCTCACCTCTGTAACAGAACCGCGTAAGTTCCTACCTTTGATTGAGAGCGTACTATCCGCCAAGATGGGATTGAGCTTACCGGTTTGAGCATAAACCTGTTCCACTTTAGGCTGTGCGGGAAAGGGTGTGAGATTGCCTGAGTTGCGATCGCGTACGGGTAAAGCTCGTGTAAATCCTTCATCTCCTTCAATAATCACAACCATTACTTTGTAGGCAATGGAAAGCACATAGGGTGTTTGGTAAAACACCGACCAAGTTTTTGATAGGTCTTCAAGGGATAAATTAATTGGTACGATGTTGATCTGCTGCACGTAATCCTCTAAATCAGAATCTACCAAATAGGGAAATGTTGGATCGTTGCAGGTTTCGCGAATTAGTTCTGGCGTGAGAATTCGGCGATCGTTCATCGTTCGCACCACACTACCGAGAATTCTCTGCGGCTGTAATTCGGTGTCATTGCCATAGCAACTCATCATGTAGTAGAGATCTAAAGCAGCTTGCCGATTGAGTGGCGCACCTTTAGAACGGAATGGAGTCGAATCTACATTCGCGAGCGAAGGGTTGCTAACCACTTGGTAGAGAAAAATATTTACACCCGTTTCTGGCAAGCCACTGGCCATAGAACTAGGAGGAGCTGTTGTGGCTCTGGATCCCTCTACATCATTCTGCACTGCCGCCTGTAAGACTTTTTGCAGAGAAGCTGTCACCGTCGCGATCGCAAGATAATTGCTCATATCTCTCTCAATTAAAGGGTCGGTTTACCGTGACAATCTTGATATAGGCTACCCGATCCGCAAGGACAAGGAAGCTCAGGATTTACTTTAGCAAAAACAGTTTTAAATGAAGGCAATTGAGCAAAGTAGTCTTGAGGTGGTTCCTCATCTGTAAGAATTTGGGCTTTCTCTAGATCGGGTAAATACTCGTGAATCTGATCGGGGGTTATTATCTGCTGAGCACGATCGACGAATGGGAAAGCGAATTGATGCTCTGAATCAATTTGCGTGGCTTGCTCAATGATTTCTAACCTAGAGCGTAAAGGTTGATTTGTTGCAAAAATCGCCGTATTTCCCTTTTCTAAAGGACAGAGATAAATATGCTGAAAAGCGCTATGAATCGTCCTGATTTTTTCTAGATAAAAAGGGTCTTTTTGAATGAGATTGACAATTGCTATACCACCTTGACTGAGTCGTTTTTGGCATAGCTGATAAAACTCAACCGTTGCCATGCGATAGGGCGCATAACCATTTCCCAAAATCACATCTGCCATAATCAAGTCATAGCTTACTGTTAAATCGAGATCTGCTAAATAGGCTCGCCCATCTTGAATCGCTACTTGAAGCCGCGAATCAAGCTTTACGCCAAAAAATTCCTGAGCGACTTGCACAATCGTTGGATCGATCTCGGTACATTCGATCTGTAGGTTTGGAAAATAGTGATGTAAAACTAGAGGAATTCTGCCACCACCAAAACCTGCAATGTAGATCCTTTGAGGCTGAGGTTGCCACACCAGCCCCAGCAGCATGGCTTGGGCGTAGAAAGACGTTAACTTAAGTGGCTCCTTAAGGTCGATCTCAGATTGCATCAGTTCTGAGCTTAGGTTAATTTGGTCAAACAGAGCCAATTGCAGCAGTGATTCCTCTTTATTGACAGCAATAAAATGAACCCCAGAAGGCTCAAAGCAACAATATTGTTGTTCGATTTCGCCGATCCCTTCTAATCTCTGCGCGATCGCAGCCCGATTTTGGGTTTGCCAACTTTTGAGATCTGTAACCATAAATCTAAATAATAACGACCTGATAAAACCCTTTGATTCCAATTGTTTCGGCTCCGCTTAGCTACCGATGGCTGAACGGAGCCGAAGCTATGTCATCACTAATCCCAACTTCAGTGCCTTAATAATCGCTTGACTGCGACTATTGACACTTAACTTATTAAAAATAGCGGTCAGATGTGCTTTCACTGTCGCTACAGTCACAAATAGATAGCTAGAAATTTCTTCGTTTGATGCTCCTTGCACCAACCAATGTAAAACTTCATGTTCTCTTTCGGTTAAATGGACTCCTCGATCCGCTTGAAGCGATCGGCCTGCATAAAAATGGAACATGCGAAAGAAACTCGTGGCAGTTTCTGGGGCTAAAAATATCTCGTCATTCATGACGGTAGAAATAGCATCATAAAGTTGACTGCCAACCCGATCTTTAGCAATATATCCCTTGGCTCCCGCCTGCATGGCACGATACACCCACTCATCCTTGCGATGCGCTGATAGGACTAGTACCTTACCTTTATAGCCCCTCTCTCTTAAGCCAACCAGCACTTTAATCCCATCAAATTCGGGCAATCCTAAATTTAATAAAATTAGGGCAGGATTTTGTTCCATTGCTAACTTGAGCGCTTGGTCAACAGAAATCGCTTCACCTACGATTTGAAATTGTAGATAACAGTCATCATTATAGAAAGTAAGTAGTGTCTGTAACCCTCTACGAAACTGTAATTCATCCTCAACGAGTAAAACAGAAACTAATTGTGGTGTTGGCATATCATTGCTTTATGCTCCATCGATTACGACTGATTTTGTAGAATTAAGCCGTTACATGTAAGCAATTACAATTGTTTACATGTACTTACATCCAAAAATATGATTTCTAACTAGCGATTTTCTAGCCTAGAGGTATGCCCCGGATCCCCTGTAGTGTCTCCAAACCGACCTAGTAAATATCTAAGTACGTACCTGTAATCACCCTGCCTAAATCTCATAATTTCTAAAGAGTTTAGACTTAAGTCTAATAACCCTTAGTTTAACTGCTATCTAAGCTGTAATTCTATACACCCTAATTTTTTAGCTACATGACTCCAGCTATGTCACCAGTAATAGCTCAGCGTTACAAAGCAAAAAATTAGATGTCCCCTTACGAATTACTAAACAGAGGGAATTAGTTTATGGCATTAGATTATTTTGCCCCGGGCGTATACGTCGAAGAGGTAGATAAAGGTAGCCGACCGATTGAAGGCATCAGCATGAGCGTGGCAGGTTTTATCGGCTTCACCGAAGATGTACGCGGTGACGCTGAGATGTTTAAACCGATGATGGTGACCAACTGGGACCAATATCGCGAATATTACGCAAAACCAGGTTCAGACGGTTACACAGACTTTGATGCCTACCTGCCCTTTGCGGTAAATGGTTGGTTTAACAACGGTGGAGGTAGATGTTGGGTAATTAGTATTGGTACAAAATTACCCGGTTCGCCTTTACCTCCAGCAGCAGAAACTGCCCTTAAAATTGGCACTTCAAGCAATAAGCCTTCCTTGAGTTTTATCTTAAAAGAAGCAGAGGCATCTGACGGACAGTTAGCTTTACCTGCAAGCGTAGAGCGGATTAAGGTTTCTATTCTTGAGAGTACGCCTAAGCCTTTACCTGAAGACGCTCCTGAAGGCACTGACCCACCGATGAATACAGGGGAATTCTTTAGTGTTGTGATCTCACAGGGAGGCGAACTCTTAGAACGCTACGATCACCTCAGTATGAACCCTCAGGTGGCTACGGAATTGGCAGACTATGTGGTGACAGCTTTAGAAGCTTCAGAATTTATCACAGGTGCTGATATTTCTGTTAGCGGACAACCCCTTTCCCGTCGTCCTTCCAACGGTACCTTTGAAATCGCCCCTCCCCCTTATATCTCTACACCTGTCAGATTTTCTAGAGATTTACAAGGGCAAAGGGACGATCGCACGGGCGTTCAAGGCATCTTTGAAATTGATGAAGTCTCTATGATTGCCTGCCCCGATCTGATGCGGGTCTATCAAGAAGGTCTTATGGACTTAGATCAAGTACATGGCATCATGGAAATGATGGTGTCTATGTGCGAAAACGCTTTCCCCGGTCCCGCTTTTCGCATGGCAGTACTAGATGCCCCCCCTGTTAAACCAGGTAAAGGAACTGAGGCAGTCACCCCCGATCGCCAAAAGCCCCAAGACGTTGCCCAATGGCTGAGCATGTTTAATCGTCGTTCCATGTTTGGTGCACTTTATTATCCTTGGATTAAAGTTGCCAATCCTCGTACAGGCGGTAAGCCCATCCTCGTTCCCCCTTGCGGTCACATGATGGGCATTTGGTGTCGCACCGACCAATCGCGTGGCGTATTTAAAGCCCCTGCAAACGAAACCCCCAGAGGCGTTTTAGGTCTTGCCTATGAAACCAACATGCGCGAGCAAGAACTGCTCAACCCCTTAGGCATTAACTGTATTCGTAACTTTGCTAACTACAACCGTGGCTTTAAAGTTTGGGGTGCGCGTACCTTGGTTGAGCCAGATAACATTCAATGGCGTTATATCAGCGTGCGCCGACTGCTTAGTTACATTGAGAAGTCCATTGAAATTGGTACGCAATGGGTCGTGTTTGAACCCAACGATATGGATCTATGGGAAAGAGTCAAGCGCACAGTTGGTAACTTCTTAGAAGGACTATGGCGGAATGGTGCTCTATTTGGTGGAGCCCCTGCTGAAGCTTTCTATGTCAAGTGCGATGCTTCGATCAACACCCATGAAACCATGATGATGGGACGTTTGTATGTTGAAATTGGTGTTTGCCCTGTAAGACCTGCGGAATTTGTGATCTTCCGCGTCAGCCAGTGGTCCCCTAACCAATAATCACAACTAGAGATTGGCTATCTGGGAATAACTCAGTAAATTTTGGTACTCCCTTGATTACTCTGGCGCACCAGATAGCCGACTTTGCTTTAGCAATTAGACGTGATAAATTATGTTTAGGGTTTGTGATGTCTAAATCCCTATATTGATAGGGTATTAATGCTGATACAGCTAGAAACAGATCGAGATACACGTAATGCTTGGTCTGAATCTCTAATATTTCTTAAAAAATCTGATACCTAAGAGAGCTAAGCATTGGTTGCGCTCTATCTTGGTCGATCGAAAAAAATAAACTATTTTACTACAAAGGAGTAGCGAAATGGCTGAACTTAAACCAGTTTCTACTAGTCGATTTTATGTGGAATTCGGTGGCTTAGAACAAAAAATGATCAAGAGTGTTACTGAAATTACTTTTACAGGAAGCACGGCTGGTCACGAAAAGGCGCTTGCTTCAACAAAAGATGGAATGACCATGCGTCAGAGTACATCTGCAGGCTTTTTAGAAAACCCAAACTTTACGATTGAGGTTTATCTAAAAGAGGGCGACCTAGATTTTTACAACTGGATGAAGGCGGTAATGCTAACGCCTGATGGAGGAGATGGTAAGTGGTCTGAAAACCGCAAGTCTGGATCTATCGTTGCTTACGATTCAGGTAACACAGAAGTTCTACGTTGGAACTTTGAGAAGTGCTGGCCAAAATCTTACAAAATGTCAGATCTGAATGCTGAGAGTAAAGACTTGGCGGTTGAAACCTTTGAAATTGTTGCTGAGTCAATGGTTCGTGCAAAATAGAAGTATCATAGGAACTTTTCTCGGTCTTTAGCTAGGTTAAATTTTTGGAAGTAAAGTTATGGCTAATGGTGAAATTCTCGCCTGTTCTAAGTTTTATGTGAAGATGGACGGATTAGAAGACCTGTATGTTAAGAGCATCAGCGGTATCGCCATCACTTTGGATACTACTGGGGATACAAAACCCTTTGGTGTATCCAAAGATGGGGTTACTCAAATGCAGGCAACGATTACTGGCTGTACCACTGGTACTGTCACGATTGTTTATGTCGGTACAACTGACGAGAAAAAACTTCAGCAATGGTATGCAGATTGTCACTCTGCTCCCATGCTTGGAGGCGGTACAGCATCAGCAGGAGCGCTGAAGAGTGGTTCCATTGTTCTTTACAACCAAGGGGGTAAAGAAGCTGCTACTTGGACGTTTACAGGGGCGATGTGCAAGAGTTACAAAACCTCAAAGTTTGCCCCTGATAGCACTGAATTGTTCACAGAAACGGTCGAAGTTGGCTTTCATAGTCTGCTTCGCACAAAATAACAAGATCGTACATCCTGCCTCTGCTTTAAGCAGAGGCAGGATGTACGGTTGTACTACCTTGTTTACTGCGATCGCAGATGATACCATTTTCAAAAAATGATGCAACGCACCTTTTTGAAAAGATCGCGCTCTGCGCGGAACCCAAAACCCGATCTGTCGCAAATATTTAGGGAATTGGTATGAAATACTGTTGATTATATTCTTTGATAAAAGTGCTTTGACTTTTGTTCAAATATGGCTCAGCAACTTGAAGTATTAACTACGGCACGTTTCTACCTTGAAATTACACTTCAGGGAAGTAATGAAACGATCGACGGCTACTTTATGGAATGTAGTGGGTTTGAACGCAGCCAAGATGTGATTGAAATTGCTGAAGTCACACCACAGGTATGGGGCAAGACTGGTAATACTAAAGGACGTGTAGTTCGTACTAAAATCGCTGGTAACAGCAAAAGTAGTAATATCACCCTTAAGCAGGGAATAACCATATCCACGACTCTCTGGGATTGGTTTACTAAAGTAGAAACAGGACATTGGGCTGAGCAACTTCGAGATGGTGATATCACGGTTTACGATCAATCTGCTACTGAGAAAGTTAGATTTAGGTTTAATGGTGCTTGGCCAGTACGCTATAAGCTTGCAAGTGGTTTTAAAGCAGATTCTAGTGAATTTTCCGTCGCTGAGCTTGAATTGAGTGTCAATGAGTTTATTCGGGTTAAATAAGTTAGGTAATTACAATCCATGATTCAAACTGAGTTTGAATTTACCTTACCCAAAGGATATCTAGATGAGCAGGGGAATGTTCATCGCAAGGGAATTATGCGCTTATCAAGGGCAATGGATGAAATAGTGCCGATGCGTGACCCACGGGTAAAGGGCAACCCAGCCTATGCTACGGTGATCATTCTGACAAGGGTGATTACAAAATTGGGGGCATTAGATGAAATTACGCCTATGGTGGTTGAGGGGTTGTTTGCCTCTGACTTGAATTATTTACAAAAGTTTTATCGCAAAATTAACGATCTAGAAGATGAAGGTGTTTCTACGAACACAGATCTAGGTACTTAATTCTTTATACTCTGTTTCTTGTTTTGATTCAGAACTTGGAACTTTGCCATGATACGTTACGGCGATCGCCTAAGACATCCTACAAAAGGTAGTCCCCGATCTGCTTAGAAAGAAGCGATCGCAAACTACCAAAGAATTCTTACAAGTAAAATTGCGTTTGTAAATCCGATTCAATAAAGATGCCTCAACAAGAAGTTAAATTTACGCTTCCTAAAGGTTTGTTAGATCCGCAGGGAAACCTTCATCGCCAGGGTAGTATGCGGCTGGCGATTGGAAAAGATGAACTTGTGTTACAGAGCGATCGCCGCGTGGTTGCCGATCCTGCCTATGGTGTGTTTGTGATGCTGTCCCAAGTGATTACACAACTTGGGGAGTTGACTCAAGTCACGCCCGAACTTTTAGAGCAAACCTTTTTGATTGACTTTCTCTACCTAAAGCAGTTATTCGGAAACCTGCACCCACAAAGTATAGGAGTTTCTCCCCTGGGGGAATTGTAGGCTACCCCTCAGACCTGTTTTACGAGGAGGTAGCCTTTATCGCGTTTCATTTTCACTGGTCGCTCGAAGACATTCTCAACCTGACACACAGCGATCGCAGGCGGTGGGTCGAGGAAATCAGCAAACTAATTGCTTAGTATGATTCCTTGTATGAATAAAGTTACGGTTAGAAAATGTGACACTAAAAGTCTTGTCTTAATAGCTCATTTTTAAGTTCTTGCAAATGCTTTTTCGCTTTTAAGATCGGATCGCCCTCCGCAATTTCAAGCACGTAAAACTGCTTGCGGTCAGCATTTTCCCCCAAATGTACTAAAGCTCTGCCATCAGCCCGTTTGCATAGAGACAAAATATCTAGTACTTGTTCAATTTGTTCAGATTCTTTTAAACGCATAAAGCCTCGAAAATTCTATTGCTATATCTTCGCTCATTCACCATAAAATTGTCAGGATTTACAGTGCAAATATTCTGTATATTTCTGAACATTATTTGTGTTTGACTGGCTCGGACAAGTTATAAATAGAGTAAGGATGTCATAAAACTAGAATAACCACGCTATGAGCAAAATTGTCAAAGGTAAAGTATTTGTTGTTGACGATAACATCGATACAGATCAGATTATTCCTGCTGAATATTTAACTCTAGTACCTTCTAAGCCTGATGAGTACGAGAAGCTTGGAAGCTATGCCATGATTGGACTGCCCGATCGCTATGGCAAATTTATCGCTGACGGAGAAATCAAAACCGAATATCCGATCTTGATTGGTGGTGAGAATTTTGGTTGCGGGTCATCGCGCGAACATGCCCCGATCGCTCTTGGTGCAGCAGGTGTAAAAGTTGTGGTGGCGCAGTCCTATGCGCGTATCTTTTTTCGCAACTGTACTGCCACGGGTGAGTTATATCCTTGGGAATCAGGCACAAAGCTACACGATCGCTTTCAAACTGGACAGTTTGCGACCTTAGATTTTGACAACAATCGCATCACCAACGACACCACAGGTGAAATCTTTGAACTCAAGCCATTAGGTGAAGTCGCACCTGTCATTGACGCAGGAGGCATTTTTGCCTACGCACGCGAAACGGGCATGATCCCCCAAAGATAAATAATCAAGTTAAGCAAAATGATTAAGCAAAAAGTTCGGCATACGGTTTCTATTCTCGATCGCTCTACGGGCAAACGTTATGAGGCGGATATAAATAGCGATCGCTATATTCTTGAGGCCTTAGAAGAACAGGGGGTCGATTTACCCTTTGCCTGCCGCAATGGGGCTTGTACGGCTTGTGCTATGCGCGTGATCTCTGGACAACTCGATCAATCTGAAGCCATGGGGTTATCCCAGGCACTTAAACAAAAAGGCTATGCCCTGATTTGTTCCAGCTATGCTTGCTCCGATCTAGAGCTAGAAACCCAAGATGAAGATGAAGTCTATCAGATTCAATTTGGACAATACTTTCCTAAACAAAAGAGACCTTGGTTTTCCTTTGCTTTACCTTTAGATCATGATTAGATTAGGTTGTCAAAAATTTTTGGGGATAAACATCCCAAAGAATAACCTCCTGTATTGGCAAAACGCATAAACTCCGCACTCACAAACCTCTACTAGTAGTTAAGTTCGACAGAAATCGTAAGCCCTTGGATAGAGTTTCAAATTATGAACAGCAAGGCTGAAGCAAAACGCCAAGATCGAAAACCCATAGGTCTAAAACGCTATCGTTCAAGCGCGATCTTATGGCTGGGGTTGCTGATTTTGCTTGTAGCAGTCAATATTAGCCTTGACTTAACCAAGAAGCCTGAAGTGCATCGTGGGGAAATTTGGACAATTAACCGCGTTGTCAGCGGTCAAACGATTGAAGGCGCACCCAGCGATAATTTGACCGCAGTTTTACAAAGAGTTCGCTTGATTGGGATTAATGCCCCACTCAAAGAACAAAGCCCTTGGGGCGATCGCGCCCGCCAGCGTCTAGAAGAACTGGTGAAAGAGCAAAAGGTTCTACTGGAATTTGATGTCAATCCCAAAGACAACTCTGAAAAGGTGTTGGCTTATCTATGGAAAGGCGATCGCTTGATTAATGCGCAACTGGTGGAGGAGGGGCTTGTGCTTGCAGATTCGGTATCTCCGAATGTGAAGTATGAAGCTGAACTCAGTCGCGCTCAGTCTAAAGCCAGATTACTAGAAGTCGGTATTTGGGATCCGCAAAATCCGCTACGGATGAGTCCAAGAGAGTTTCGTCGTCAAATAAATTAGGGGATTTACCCCTGCGATCGCATTGAGTGTGAGGTTATGACCGATAAAAATTTGGAAGCCGTGCAACATCTAATTGAAGTGATTGCGAAGCTGAGATCGCCTAATGGTGGATGCCCTTGGGATTTGGAACAAACGCCTGAGACCTTAATTCCCTATATTCTCGAAGAGGCTTATGAAGTTGTTGATGCGATTAGAAGCGGAGATCGAGCGGCGATCGCAGAGGAATTGGGCGATCTCCTCATGCAGGTAGTTTTACAATCGCAAATTGCCAGCGAGACCAATCAATTTAGCCTAGCGGAAGTTGCCGAGGGCATTGCCCAAAAGCTAATTCGCCGACATCCTCATGTATTTGCGGATGTTAAGGTCGATAGTATGGAACAAATTCACCAAAACTGGGAACTGATTAAAGCCCAAGAGAAGGGTGAAGATCCCAATAAAACGCCAAGGCTTAGCGATAAGCTCCGTCGCTACAGCCGTAGCTTACCCGCTTTAAGTGCTGGAATGAAGATCTCGCAAAAGGCAGCACAAACTGGGTTTGAATGGGAAACGGTAGAAGGTGTTTGGGTAAAATTTGATGAGGAACTAGCGGAGTTTAAACAAGCTCTGCAAAACGAAAGTAAAGACAATCAAGAGTCGGAATTGGGAGACTTACTATTTACCCTGATCAATGTGGCAAGGTGGCATGGACTCGATCCTGATGCAGCACTGCGATCTACCAACCGTAAGTTTATCCAACGCCTAGCCATTATGGAATCTCTTGCTGACGAGTCATTGGAAAATTACGCGGTCGAGCAATTAGAAGTTCTCTGGCAGCAAGCAAAAGCAAAGTTAAATAATGAGGGTAATGGTAACTCTATTGCTCCATAATGCTGATATTAAGGGACTATAGCCCTATTGTTAAGCATTGTAACAAATCGCATAATTTTAATGGTTCGCGGCGATGGGTAACTAAAGAGAAAGTTCACCATGCAACTCAAAGCGATCGCTTGCGATCTATTATCAAAAATACGAACATATTTTAATCAGTCTTCTAAATATTGTAAGTAAGAGGATTTTGGTTGTTAGGGTGCATCAAATAAGGGATACGTAATGGCTATAGAGGAGCAGTTAAAGCAACTAGTATTAGAAACTTGCCAACACCCGCATGGAAGTGTAGGGCGACAAAAAGGCTTAACTGCGATCGTTCGGCTAGTCAATCGTTCGGGAAAGCTCTGGAGAGAAGCAACTGCTTATTACGAAGATGCTTTGCAGCAAACATGGCTATATTTCTGCCGCAATCTCTGTGAAGCAATTACAGCAAAAGCTGCTTACGACCCCAATCAGAGTACCGTCACCACTTGGATGAATGCCTATCTCAAACGTCGCTTACAAGATATGTATACTGAAACTCAGGATCAAAAGTACAAAACTGTGCCAGAAATACAGGACGATAATACTGGGTTAACTGCCACCGATCGCCTAGAAGCTCCATCACAGCCATCTTCCTTACTAGAACGAATTCGAGAATGGGTAGAGAAAGATCCCACAAAAAAATTGCGAAAACTGCACGTACGCGATCGCCCCGATGTTAACGCACAAGTTTTGATCTGCAAGCGATTACCCCCAGAATCTAGTTGGCAAAGCCTTTCGCAAGAGTTCAATCTTCCCATCTCTACGCTCAGTAGCTTTTATCAGCGTAGTTGTCTTCCCATTCTAAAGCAATTTTATGACTTAGAAGCAGTAGGCTAATTACAGCGATGAATACGACAGAAGAGTCCGCCCTATCCTTACCCATTCCGACCGAGCATCGCAGAATTGCGCGGGAGTTTGCTTTAGAGCAACCGACAGAAGCCAAAGCCGAGAGCGTCATCCAAAATACGCTTGCTGTGCTCGTTGTTAGAGATTACCTAGAAATGATGGGGATTGCGACCAATGTGGCTGAGAGCGACTGCTGGAATCCAGTCATGCAAATCTGTGCGAACATTGCTGACTTGGTCATTGTGGAAGTTGGCAAACTGGAATGTCGTTCTCTCAAAACAGGAGAATCGATCTGCTATATGCCACCTGAAGTCTGGGAAAATAGAATTGGTTATGCGATTGTGCGAATTGAGGAGGATTTGCGATCGGCATCGATTTTGGGTATGGTTTCTCAAGTGTCAACGGAGACGATCGCCATCGATCGCTTGGAACCCATCGAAGATCTCTGCGTGGCGATCGCTGCTTTGCAAGCATCCGTCCAGTCAAATTCGCCCCAAACAAATAATCAGTCCGATATTCAGCTAGAGCGATCGCAACCCCTAGTAAATCTTGGAAATTGGTTGCAAGGAATCGTTGAGGCTGGCTGGCAAGAGGTAGAAGCTTTATTCCAACAGCAACCCGTGCAACTTGCTTGGCGATCGCTAACACTCAGGCAAATCTTAGATGAGCCCTCAGATTCCTTAACTCGTCGAGCTAAACTCTTAAATCTGGGAGCGCAGTCTGTAGCTTTAGTCGTTACGATTTCTGAACGCGATCGAGACAAAGTTCCCGTGCGTTTGGCTATCTATCCCGTAACGGAACCATATCTACCAGAGTCTCTCAGTCTTAAAGTACTGGATGAAACAGGCGCTCTCTTCTTAGAAGCACGGGCAAGAAGGATAGATAATTATATTCAACTTCAATTGAGCGGTGACCCAAATGAACATTTCAGCATTCAGATTTCCCTTGGAGAAGTTATGCTCACAGAGAAATTTACGCTCTAAAACAAAATCGATTGATTATAGTCAGAAAGTGTATTTCAACTTCTTAGAGAAAGATGTTGTGCGATAGAAGTTCTTTTTGTTTATTTATTTTTCCGTCGTATACGCTTTGCACGTTTAGGTTTGTATTTGGCTTTAATGCGCTTTACTTGCTCTTTGAGCTTTTCTCCTTTGTCTGGATTCACCATGGCAACAAAGTTGGCAAAACCTTCGATGGATTGGATGAGGTCGGGGCAGCTTCCCCAGTGTTTTCCCTCTAGTCCATCTTGCTCGATTTGGAATAGGGTGGCGCGGAAAGATTTGAGTGTTTTCTTATCAACATTGAGCTTCTGATTAACCACAATACCCGTTACTTCTTGATGTTGAGATTTATGCAGAACCCTCGTTTTTTGCGGATGGATTGTGAATCCTTCATGAGTCGCGATCGCTTCTGTGCGTTTGAGAATATTGCAGATCTGCCGCAAATTCTCCCCAGAAGCCGAGAACGTCAGGTCGTCAGCATAGCGAGTATAGACAAAGCCAAGATGGGTTGCCATTTTTGAGAGGCGCAGATCGAGGCGGCGACAGATTAAATTGGTAATGGCTGGGCTACTGGGTGCACCTTGGGGCAAATGGCGATTCCTTTCAGGATGCGTACCGCCGCATAGGGCAACATAATAGGTTTTGCCATCGAGTTCTACTGCCTCTACGGCGGCATCTGTACATATCAGTCCAAAGATAGTTGCAGCAGCTTCAGAATAGCCGAGGGATTGAAATAAGCCCTTGACACGCTTATAGGAAATCGTAGGGAAGAAGTCTTGCAAATCGAGATTGATAATGACATCGGCTCCGACATGGGGGGCGGCATTCGTAACAATCGATCGCCCCAGACAAAAACCATGCGCCGCCTCATGTAAATCGACCTGCTCTAAAATGTTATAGAGAATCCATGTCTGGGCTCGCTTGAGGCGTGGCATCGGCGCAGAAATTAAGCGACTGCCCCCTGTTTTTTTGGCAATCTTAAAACGGATATAGTGAGAGGTGTTGCTGACACGCCGCGCAAAGGCTAAAAATCGCAGTTCGCCGAGACTAATTCCCATGGCGTTGGCAATCTCTTCCGATGTGCCATATTCGGGCAGACCGTAGCTTTGCAGGCGATCGCGATCGCATTCGGTTTGATTTAGTCCCGCCGAAACCCCCTCACCCAAAAATACAATTTTTTGCTGTTTTTTGAGTTCCCAAAGCGCTAATCGTTCCTGTCGTTCTCGTTCTCGGCGTTCCTTGGTTTCCTGTTGCTTGCGTTTCGATTCGGCTAATCTCAGGGCTAGTGCTGCTTTTTTGAGGGCTTCCTCGTTATGGAGTTGGCGATTTTGCGATCTTAAATCCTCAAGTTCTCTCAAGATCTCACCCTTACGCCGAATCTCCTCGGCAGGATCTTGGGGCATCTCCCCTGCGGCTGGCCAGAACCCCAAACGAATCATTTCCTCCAGAATCACTTCCTCTTTGGAACTGCGTCTAATGCGATCGTAGAGTTCCTGACGGGTTCTAGGTTGATTGGTCATAGTTGGTAAAGCGCAAAGCACTGTGAAAAAGTCGCATAGCAGTCAACAGGTTACTCCTTCGTAAACCTCCCAGGACTGGATTGCTCAACTCCAGCGGCTCCGCACTAGGGTGGCTCTTTAGCTTCAAGGAAGCCAGCCTGTGAAAGCGACCCTAGTGCGAGAGACGCACAGTTAAGAGGAAGCCAGTGATGCGCGCTTAGACTAAATGCAAGAATGGCGATCCACCATTCGGATTGCAAGGTTGTTTACCTCTATGACTGCCATTGCGACAAAAAAACGTACAAAATTATGTACGATTAAACGATAACCTAGATCGTGTAACTGGGTCAAATACAAATGATTTAGGATAGCTAAATCGCGATCGATTTAACTGGTTTGAACTTGCTATGGAACTAATTAAACGAACAACCCTACTCTATCAGGCAGGCAGCTCAGCCAAGGTTTATGAAATCGATCTCTGTCGGGTAGGCGAAAATCGCTATGTGGTCAACTCGCGGTATGGTCGGCAGGGTTCTGTCCTCAAAGAAAATTCTGAGACAGTGACCGCGATTTCCTTAGAGAAAGCCCAAACACTGCTCGATCGCCTCGTGAATGCAAAAATTAGCAAGGGCTACCGCGATGCCACAGGGGAATCGGGTGTAGTGCCAACACCGATCGCCAGTCCTCCACCTCCAGCGATCGAAATTCCTATGAATAGTGACACGAGAACGCAGGCGATTCTCAATCGTTTGGTAGCGATCTTAAATGCAGGCGTGCCCTCTGGCGTTGTCTCAGGTCGAAGGATGGGGAGAATCTCAAAGCGCGACCGTGTCCAACAACCCTTAGATCGGATCATTTGGCGGGTAGGCGAACTAAAAATTGCCGCAGCTGTGCCGTTACTGTTACGCTTCCTCAATACCTCCGTTAACCCGATTAGGAACTACGCGATCGCATGGTCTTTGGGGTGGTGTGGCGATCCTACTGTGATTCCTACCCTAGAAGGGCTTTATCAAAATAGTGCTACGCCTGATTCTGTGCGGCGTATTGCCTTTGAAGCTGTGTTTAAACTAGCCGATTCTGCCAAACAAGCGGAGATGCGATCGCAATTAATCGCGCAATTACCGATCGCACTGCAAGATCCAGTTCGCAATGGGACTTCCGAGCAATTTGCTGGGGCTTTTCAGGCTTTTCTCAATAGCGACGATCGCTTCCGTTTTATGGCGATCGAACTGCTCTATCAGATCGATCGGGAGAATATTCGCCCAGTTATCCTAGAGGTTTTGAGAACAGTTCCGCTGCAATTCAACTACTTCCAAAGAGTTCGACACATTTTTAAAATCGCCGAATATCGTCAAGACGCTGAAGCCTTTGCAATTCTGGCTCGAAGATTTGATGCAAACGAACCTGCTTCTCGAATCAGCTCATACCGAGATCCTAGAACTCGCGAAATCATGATATTCGTTGAAGAAGAAGGAGTCGCGAAAGAATTCCCACTTCGAGAACATCCAGAATATGAAGCAGCCCTAACAAATCAAGTCTACACCCAGAAAACACGCAGTTATTTGCGGCGGAGAGTATGGCGATCGCTTCGTAAGCTGGGAGAATTGAACGATCCAAACTACGTTAGATTTGCCGTAAGCATTCTCTTGCAGCACGCTGATGCTGATGCTGAGGAGGTGCGGCGATCGATTTACTATAAATACGATCGCAACTGGAGTCGATTTGAATCCGCGAGGATAGAATGGGATATCTATGCCAAATATCTTACCTTCAATCATATTCTCTACGAGCATAGTCCCCGATATTTTCTAAAACCCAATACTAGAGCTTGGCGATGCGTTCCGCCCTACAAGCCAGGGAATCCTGAGCCTCAAGTTAGAGAAGAGGCTTTCCCACGGCTTTGGGAACAGCATCCCACCGCATTATTGCAACTGCTATTGGAAAGCGAATGCCATCCCGTGCATCAATTTGCGGTCAAAGCAATCCGAGCTTGTCAGCAATTTTTGGCAGGATTAGAACTAGAGAATTTAATTAAAATTTTAGATCGTCCCTACGAAGTCACAGCACAGTTGGGCTTTGAGTTAGCAAGATTGCGCTATCAAAGCGACCGCCCCGATGGGAGACTAATTTTAGCTGTGGCTAATTGTAATTTTGCCCCTGCAAGGACTGAGGCCTATCGCTGGATTAACGAGCAACGCGATCGCTTTTTAACAGAAGACAGCCAACTGATTGCAGGCTTAGTCCTCAGCAAACAATCTGAGACTCGCACCTTTGCGCGGCAGTTACTCGGCTCGGTCATTGGCTCCGTATTAATGAATGATGCCACGGTGCGAACGTTAATCGGACATATTATCGCGCTGCTGCTGAAACTCAACCCCAATCAAATAGTGCAAGCCAAATTCGCATCAGAGACACTCCTGCTAAGCTTTAGCTTCCAATTGCGATCGCTAGGTTTAGAAATCATTCTCGATTTATTGCGTCATCCCCTTCCAGAGATTCAAACCTTGGGAGCGCAGATTCTCGTGAACCATGAAACAAACGTCATGGATTTGCCATCGGGTTTGCTCGATGCCTTGTTAGAATCTCCCTATGACAATGTGCGAGTTTTGGGTGTAAGGCTATTCGGTCAATTGCCCGATCGGATTTTAAGGGAACGCACTGAGCTGATTTTGACGTTTGTAACCCATGCGATCGCTGAGATGCGCGAGGCGATTCGTCCGATCGTTCACCGTTTAGCGAGTGGCGATCGCGAATTTAGTCTGACCCTTGCAAGACAACTGATCCAAGTCCTGCTTGCGCCTGAGGAACATGAAGGCGTGCATAAATTTCTCTGTCAATTGCTTCAAACAGCTCTGCCAGACTGGATGTCGGCTGCCACTCCAGAGACTGCTACACAGCTTTTGCAAGCGACGTCTGGAGCCGCGCAGGAAGTGGCGGGGTGTATTCTCTTGGCAAATGTATCGACTTGGGCAAATAGTTTCACGACCGCAGCGATCGCCCAGTTGGGAAATCATGAAGTGCAGGCAGTCCGCTCTGCCTCCTATGCCATGTGCGAACGAATTCTCCAACGCCTGCACCGTCAGCCAGAGGAGCTACTCGCAGCCTTACCCTTGCTCGAATCGCGATGGGATGACAGTCGTTTATTTGGATTTCGCCTATTTGGAGAATTACTTCAGCCTGAAGACTTTACGCCTGCTGTAATTATCAGTATCTGCGATAGCGTGCGGGCGGATGTTCGCAAGTTTGGGCGCGATCTCGTCAGCCGCTGCTTTAAGGAAACCGATGGTCAGGAATATCTGGTTAAATTTAGCGAACATCCCTCCACGGATATGCAGCTTTTTGCCACGAACTATCTAGAAAACTATGCAGTGAACAATCCCAGTCGCTTGCAAGAGCTAATCCCCTATTTCACCAGAGTCTTAGCTCAGGTAAATCGCGGTCGTGTCACCAAGCAGAGAGTATTTGCTTTTCTCGATCGCGAGGCAACAAAAAGCGAAGCTGCCGCCAGCATCGTCGCCCAAATTTTAACCAGACAATCCGCCGCGATCGCGATCGGTGACAAAGCCAAAGCCCTAGAGTCTCTCTTAAAAATCCATCTCACCTATCCCCAAATTCCGCTTCCAATCAAGATGGTTACAGTTCCCACAAAATCATGACATCCAGATTCAACATCATCCGTTGGCTATGGGTAATGTCCTATGAGCAATGCCCTTCAAAATTTGCAACACATCATAATTGCTACATCCTCCATGCTAGTTTTGCTTCTTACCACTCTAGCACTTGATTCAAACGAGAGCATGTCATCAAAGGAAGTTCGACAGTGTCTGATCAGGGGAGATGTCATTTTCGCCAGATAGAACCCATCAACCTAGTGGACAGGCATTATGAGTTATTAAATCCATGATCCTAAGCAAATAATTTATTGGCTATATCAAAACGAATTATTATAGTTGGCGGTTCAGTAGAGATCGAACTAAAGAGTAATAAGCAATGGCAAAACTCTACTATCGTGGTATGGCAGAGCAAAACGGTAAACCCAAAATAGGTCGCAGTGCAAGACTATTAGGTGTTAGACCTAACATCGATATAAATATTGAGCAAATGCCCATAGGTTATCTGGATGAGCAAGGATATTTGTTGCTAGAATCACAGAGAGTGT
The DNA here is from genome assembly GCF_036349135.1 of Tumidithrix elongata BACA0141. Taxonomy (NCBI): domain Bacteria; kingdom Bacillati; phylum Cyanobacteriota; class Cyanophyceae; order Pseudanabaenales; family Pseudanabaenaceae; genus Tumidithrix; species Tumidithrix elongata. Next base: position 16,242 of record NZ_JAZBJZ010000045.1, on the reverse strand, counting down.
TGCGAGGATTGCTTGTAACTGTTGCTATTAGGGATAACAAGGGAATGTCTGTTTCTTTATCCATCGAAGGTTTACCCGCATTTCGCAAACCTAATCAATTTGGTGGAACTGGCAAAGATCCTCTGTGGCAAATTGATGACAGCAATATTATAGGAGATTTACAGGCTGTACAAGATAGCCCAACACACGTTAGCATTTTGCCAAGAGTTACAATGATGTTACAAAGGTACGAGGCAGCATTGGCAAGCACCCAAATCAAATGGGAAAGAGCTAACTGGTAAGCGATACAAGCAATAGGAGCCGACAAAAATGGCATGGATATTTAGTTTGTCAGCAGAATGTGGTTCTGATGAGAACAGCGCACATACATTTGCTCGGCATTTCGAGGGAATATCATGGGTATTGTCAAATGGACGCGAATGCCAATGTAGTGCAGACATTTTCCAAGATATAGAAGAAAATTGGTGGTGCCGAGTTTCACCCAATAATCTTAGTGAAGTGGGAATAGATAGCCCTGAAAGTGCTTATTTAATGACAGAGTTAGGTATTTTACTCTATCAATCGCTACGATTTGCCTCTCCATTCCGTTATGCGTTAGTTGGGGTTGAAGTCGATGAATTCAGAACTTACAACGAGCTTATTGAAGATTTGTCTGATTTATCCATCCCAGGATTAGTTCTAGCAAAAGCTCTTCATCAGGAGCTAAAAACATTACCAGTTTTTCGATCCTTCAGTCCTAATTATGTTTGGCAACCATACGCTGGAGAGATCTACAACCCGCTGATGGCATCACCAAACCTGAAAAACAAGCTTAACGAACTACTAGCTGCGAGTTAAGTTCAAACCATTAAATAAAGACGGTATAACAATAAAAATGGAATTTAACTATAACTATAAAGGGATCTCGACGGTGTCTGGGCAAGGCGATCGCACCCAGATGTCATTTTCACCAGACGTAAGCCGCCAACCTACTTACTTTAGAGGCGAATTGCGCCAGAATATTGCCTTTCGAGAAGCCATCAGTGCTTTGCATGATGTTGTGGTTTCTGACCTGCGATTTAAGCCTAAAGATAAAGAAGCCTATAAAGCTTGGGCAGCCCAACGCAATGAGATTGACTGGCAACTGGTCGCTGCTCAACGCCAAGAGGTAGCCGACAAGATCAAAGCCCTCCAAGCCGAACTCACAGATCTAAACCGACGCAGTTCAGAACGGATGTCTGGTTTTTATCGGGCTACAGCCAGATATTTTGAATATCTCTATCAAAAAGATCGCGACTATTGGTTCGTGCTCGACCCCGTAATTACGGTTCATCCCGACGAGGTTTTCTTTGAGTGCTTTAGCCAAGATGAATCTAGCTACGGTCGTCTGGGAGCCAGCTATGAAGTATTTAAGCATGTTGATGAGTTTGCCTGCGGCACGACGAATATTGACTATTCCGCCGCACTTTACGATGAGTTCCAAAAAATACGCAGCTATAAACGAACCTTGTTAGAAGTCGATCCTTCAGGTTTTGAAGTACAGACCACGGGCGAATCTAACTATAAAGAGGTCAAAATTGACCTGCCAGATACGTGGGTAAGGGGCTTTTTGCAGGTTAGTTCGGCGATGTCCTTACCCGCCATTCGCTTTGACCTCCATCCTACAGATATTTATAACATCTGTTTTGTTTTACGCCGCCGCAAAGAGAAGCAAGGTCCCCGAAGTATGCGCTATATTCTCAAGCCCAATGAGCCTGTGCGGGTTGTGTTTGAGCCTTGGGGAACCGAAGTTATTTGTTCGCGTTCGATTTATGAAGGCAATAGCGATCGCACGATTCGCGTTTGGGGTCGTCGCCGTTTGTTAATTTTGGAGCGATTGATTCCCGTTGCTCGTAAATTCACCGTGCATTTACTCGGCAATGGAATGCCTTCTTTCTATGTTGCCGATCTCGAAGATATGTCCTTCACCCTAGGACTATCAGGCTGGACAGCCAATGACTGGGCGAAGGCGAGTAATTTCGATCTGCTCGCTCCTCGCACGAATGTTGACGATGGCACGAAACGCCAAATTTTTGAGGCACTCAAACAAAATTGGGTAGAAGCACCTGAGGCCTTAGCCACAAGACTGCGGCTCGATCGCTCCGTCGTACTTAGTGCGCTTAGTGCCTACACGCAAGCAGGTAGAGCGATTTACGATCTCAATAAGCAAGTCTATCGCGTGCGCGAACTGACTCAAGTGCCTTTACCCATGGAAAAACTGCGCTTTGCTAGCGATCGCGAAGCAAATGCAAGTCGCTTTATAGAACAAAATGCAGTTCGAATTACCCATTCCAATATCGATACTTTTGGTACTCAATCCTTGCAGGGGGAAGTGCGTCACAAAAATCAAACCTTCCTACCCGTCGTTACCTTAGATCGAGATGAGCGTATCGTTCATGCTGAATGCACTTGTAATTGGCATCAACAAAATAAACTATTTAAAGGCCCCTGCGAACATATTCTTGCCCTACGCATGCAACGCGATCTTGCCAATCGCTAGCGCCTAGCCACAAACAGCATAGCCGCAAACAGTCTAGAATCTTAGGGGTAATTCACGAACTGCCCCTAAGATTTGAAATCGCCGATTCAAGATCGCGCACAACCAATTTGACAATCAAAACGATCGGAAAAGAGTTTGAGGCATATATCTGGGGACTGTTGGGCGTAATGGGATTTAGCCTGACCTTGCCCGCAACAAAACTAGCCCTGCCTCTATTTGGTGTCGTGGGTGTGGGAATTGGTCGTGCTGTAATTGCAGGAGTTCTCAGCTTGTGTTTGCTAGCAGCGACCAAAAGCAAGTTACCAACCCGTCATCAAACCCTACGGTTGATCTTGGTCGCCGCAGGAGTGGTATTTGGCTTTCCCTTGTTTAGTGCCTATGGTATGAAATACCTGCCAGCCTCTCATGGTGCGATCGTGATTGGTTTGCTTCCCCTAGCCACAGCTCTATTCGCCGTAATCTTAGCCAAGGAAAAGCCCTCCCTAGGATTTTGGCTTGCAGGTGCGATCGGCAGCAGTACCATTGTGTTCTATTCCCTCATCGTGGGTGGCGGTACGATTCATCTTGCCGATCTATCACTCTTAATGTCTGTGCTCAGTGCCTCAGTTGGTTATGCCGAAGGTACTCGACTGGCAAAGGAAATGGGAAGTTGGCGAGTGATCTGTTATGCTTTGGTTTTGTCTTTACCGATCGCGATCGCACTCTTTTCGCTCCTGTCTGACCGACCTTCTGATTACAGTTCGCTATCGGCATGGCTTGGCTTTCTTTATCTCAGCTTTTTCAGCATGTTTCTGGCATTTTTTGCTTGGTATCGCGGCTTAGAGATGGGTGGAATTGCCAAGATCGGTCAACTGCAACTCCTACAACCATTTATGACCATTTTCGCTTCTTCATTCCTATTCAGCGAGAAACTTTCGCCTGAGATGTTTTTGGTATTGAGCATTGTGCTTGGTTCAGTTTATTTCGGGCGTAGAGCCAAAGTGATTCGCAACTGAACAAAAGATATAATAGGCATAGAATTACAGTGGCTGTAAAAAAGGAGTATGACATGGGAGCATGGGGTTCAGATCCACCGCCGCCCTTAATTGATTCGGCAGTTCAAGCGATCGCCCGAATTTTGACACCACCTTCTGAATTGCTGGAACTTTGGCAGGAGACTGATGACTTTGAAGCTTGGAAAAATCATTTAGAAGAATTAAAGCAAAGGCTCCAATGAGGACAACTATTCATTTAGATTTGGCAAAGTTTTGTTGCTTGTAGAAATATCATCCTCTATGCTTGCTTCAAGCTTGCCCTCATCTTTATCCTCATTCTCTTGCTCTAGATATTTTGTCTGGGCTCCAATTCCCATCATTACTAAGCCAGGCCAGAACAGATATGCCAAAATCTCTAAATTCTCACCAAAAGTGTAGAAAAATAGTACCATCACCATGCACAGACCGACCTTAGCAGGGGTACTCCGTTGAGAAAGATATAGCATATGGATAAACCCGCAGCCCATGGGAACAGCAAGGGATGTATAGCCTACAACCCCTTTGACGTATAGTAAGCCAAACCAACTGTGATGGGAGCCAATGGGCATGAACTCTACCATGTGAGGACCTTTTACCACAACTCCATGTCCCCAAATCGGCGCTTCTTTTTCCCATCGATAGACAGCAATCCTGCCTAGGGCAGCACGCACCCGCGAAGAATCTTTGCGTGCAGCGGTAAATTTCTCAGAAAAATCATGGATCGCATCAATAATTTGATTGGTAGAAATGCTAACAAAAAAGCTAGCAAACCCTGATGCAATCAGAACTTTAGGACGACTTAGTCTTGATAGATAAAGACTGATCAGCCAAACCGCAGGTAGGCAGATTAGAGCCAAACGAGATGCAGAAATTTGGCAAATAACGACGCATCCTGCGATACCCAACCAGCGCAGTTTTCGATCTTTTTCTTGAATAACCATAAAGAAATAGATATTCGCAACGAAGCCAGCGGCGGGAGCCCAAGGGGTGTATAGTCGCCATCTGGGCTTACCTTCTCCAGGGTCAATCTCATAAAGCATTACCTCAAAAAATGCATCACTTGGTCCTCCTACGGCTCTCAGTGGGGAAACGTAAAGTTTTTGGGGTAGGTGAAGATAAAATGCCAGAACAAATGGAATGGAGATTAATAAGCTAGTCCTACACACAAGGGCAGAGGCACGATACATTAACTCTGGGCGAATCTTGAGACATCCCACTAAAGGATAAAGTGCTAATAAAGCCCATCCTTTTGCCCAACCAATTGTAGATTTAATAATTTCCCCTAAACCCAGATTATTATCTAGATGGCCAACAACCAGTGCCACTTCCATCATCAACATTCCACCAATCCACACCCAGACCGACCAAGGAATGCGAATCTTGTCTTCTTCTGGAGTTTGCTCGTCTTGCTTCCATAATTCGCGGCAAAGATGAAAAAATAGAATCCACGCTACTGCGGCGCCAAGAATATACAATGCCCCAAGCGCATAGAACCAATACGTCCAGATAATTGCAAACCAAATAACCTTTTCGGCAAAATTTTCAGGTTGAATATTCTCTCGTTTCACGGGGTAACTTCCGCAGGTTTAGATTTTGCTACGACGATCTTTTGTTTGATTTCTTTGCGCCACCATAACATGACCAAGCCCGTTGTAATGAGGGCAGAACCGAGACCAGTCCCTAAAAATACAACCGTGGGTTGGGGAGAAGCCTTTTTGTCAGGCAGAGAAGGCTTAGAAAGAACCTGTACTAGCGGATAGGCTGTAAAAATATCTGATTTTGCTAAATTGATTTTTGCAAGGGTAGAAGCAAACACGGCTTCGGCAATTTGCACCTCCCGTTGCAAGTTATCCAAACCTACTTGTTTTTGCACTAGAGACTGTAAACGCTCCTCTAGTTGAAAAATTTGATCTTGCAGGGCTTCATTTTGAGCGATCGCTCCCTGTCGCTCGACCTGAAATGCCACCAGATCTCGGAATAAATTTTCTCTGCTCGTGCCAGCACTGTCACCCAACACTAAATGCTCAATGTATCGAGGTGTGACTTCTTTCCGAAGGATAGAACTCGCTCGTTCCACCATTGCCTCTTTCGCAGATTTCTGCCTTGCGGCTTCTTTGACCACTAAGGGATGATTGATATCCCACTTTGCCTGCATGACGGTTAAGGATGTACTCGCCTCACTATAGTCTCTAGCATTTTGGATAAACTGGCGATCGGCATGGAGGACAAAGGCATCGGCAACTTCAGGAACGGTTAGACCTAAACTCTCAGAAAGTTGTTGAAAGCGCGTATTCAATTGCTCCTTTTGGGCAAACATCTCAGCTTTTTGCTTGCGAAGTAGTTCAATATTGGTAGAAAGTTCGCCAACTTGATTGGACGAGCTTAAGCCCGAACTAGCTTTATAGGCAGAAAGTCTTTTCTGGGCAATTTGCAGTTTTTCTCTTGCCTCTTTTAGAGTTTCATCGTTGTTTTCCCCTCGCTTATCAATTTCTTCTGACCTTAAAAGATTTAACCTAGATTGAAGGGCTTCAATAATAGCCATTGCCGTATCTCTTGCCTGTTCTGGTGTTTTAGCACCAATTTCCAACTCCATAATCGAAGTGTTATCGACTAGCTTCACTTTAGGTTTGCCTAATTTGCCAATAGGAATCTTCATCCGTTCGGCAGCAATTTCTAAAAGGCTCTCATCCGTAAGAATAAATTGATAGTTTGCACGGGGATCCATACTCGTTCCACCAAAGGGAGAACTACTGGAAGCAGAGGTCTGTCCGATATCCGCCAAACTGACATTTACCCCCACTCCATTCCCCGGCATAATCATCGCCCATTTACTTATATACACTGGTGGCGTGACTTTTAAATAGAAGAGGGCTGCTCCCCACAATCCTACATTCGCAACAACTCCTAAAGCAATATAACGCGAGTATCGTAGGAAACTATTCTTGCCTAGTCTAGAAAGATGTTTTATGGCTGAGGAGGCGTTACTGCTCATTTCTTTGTACCTCCCAGGATCCCAAAGATTAGATTAAAGGGATTGAGGAAGTCTGAGATGGTGGATAAGACGTCTCGCACATCTGTCGTTGTGGAGTCATAACAAGCAACCGTATCTTCTGGCATGAGGAATGGGTTGTCGTTATCATTTTTAGAAAATCTCATAATCTCTTCCACGGCACGATCCCATGATTTGGTTTCGCCAGTAACGCGATCGACGCGCACGAGTAGAGCATGGCGATCGTGGGCAGTGATGACACCGCCAGCACAGTTCGCAGAAATCACTGCTTGAGAAAGTCTTGCTCCATAGGGGAAGGATGCCCCATCCGACTTGATCGCAGAGCTAGAATTACTATCCGCAGACCTCGTTAGGTTTGACATAAATACCCTTATCCCAGGGGGGGTGATTTGGGAGGGACGAACGAATTCATTCTGAGGTTGAGGCAATCTAGGCACGATAATCCGATCGCCTGCCACCAGAGGAATATCCACCACAGGTTCACCCGTAAAGATTCCCGTGAGGTCAACTGTTTGCTCTTTCCCATTGCGAATTAAACGAATTTCCTTAATGTTCGCATTGGGCATCACGCCCCCAGCACCTCGTAGCGCTGCGGTCAGGTATCGCTCGGGAGGATAGTCTCCCGAAGATACAGTTTGTTGTTGCGCTCGATCTTCTGCTGATCGCGAATTCACAATAATCCGTCCTGGCTGAAAGGTTTCCCCCGAAACCGTTACTTGAATTGCCGACCATTGCAAAATGTTGACATTGACCTGCAAAAATTTGGGTTGGAAATATCTTTGAGCGATTAAGGCATCGTAAATCTTTTGCCTGACCTCACTAATTTCTAGTCCCTGTACGAGAATTGGGTCGAGGTAGGGAACCTGGATTTTGCCATCGAGATTGACTTCAAATATTCCACTAAACAGCTCTCCTTCAGGAATTAACACCCTCAGGCGATCGCCCGGTGAAAGCGGAATGGCGCTTACCTTTGACACCATTGCAAATGATACAGCGATCGATACCAGGGCTAAAGAAATTACTTTTTGTGTATATTTAGCTAGCCTCATTAAAATTCACCCAAATATCCTATCTAATTATAACAGGGCTTTAGCAAGTCCAACGAATTTACAAGGTCTTTGGTTATTCAATATGGCTCAAGAGCTGTAATTAAATCGTTCCATTGACTATACAAGAGTATTGAAATTGACATGTAAAAATAGTCTTAGCACTACAGTTTATCGTTAGGATTAGATTTATTCAAACATGAAAATTACAATATTGTGCTTACAATGAACCCGATGAAAAATAGAGATAAGTCTATGAAGAAAGAACTTTGTACACTTGTTTTTGCTTAAGTATTGTTGCACGTTCACCGTTCAAATTCTCGGATTTATTCATGTTTAAAAGCAAATTTGGGTAGATAATGAGAAACAAGAAAGATCGGTTTTGCCAATTAAAAAGTTATCGTGGCAGGATTTTTGAACTCCATGAAACCTAAGATTTTACATTTACTCAGCGATCGCAATGTGGGGGGAGTAACTGCTTGCACCAACAGTTTGATTCGATCTCGTCTGGCTGAAAAGTTTGAATTTTGGCTGCTCTCTCCCGACGAAGCCCTATCACAAATGTCTGCGCTAAAGCCAGATTTAATTGTCTTTCACGATGCTTCGGCTTGGAAAGTTTTGCCGATCTTATTGAAGTTGCGATCGCATGGCAAAGTTCTGATTCACGACCATCATTACTCAAAATCCTTTGAAGCAATGAATGTGCCTGTTAAATGGCGATTTCATCTTGTTTTAAAGTTGGCACATGCGATCGCAAATTACGTAGTGACCATTTCCCATGCTCAGAAAGCTTGGATGCTAGATAACAAGCTGGTCAATCCTCAAAAACTATTGATGATTCAGCAATGTCGGGTGCTAGAAGGTTTCTTGGCTGTGCCCGTCAAACCCTTGGGTGAAAAGCTGATTTTAGGTGTCTATGGACGATTTTCTAACCAAAAAGGAATCGATCTTTTACTCAGAGCGATGCAAGGACTGCCAGCTCTGGATGTAGAACTTTTAATTGGTGGCTATGGCGAAAATGAAGCGATGTTGCATCAATTGGCTGATGGCGATCGCCGCATTCAGTTTGTGGGCAAGTTGGCAGATGTTCCTAAGTTTTTAGAAGCCTGCGATGTTGTGGTGATTCCTTCGCGATGGGAACCTTGGGGCAATGTCTGTGTCGAGGCAAAAGCCGCTGGCAAACCTGCGATCGCGACCAATGTAGATGGATTGACCGAACAGATCGGGGACTGTGGATTAATTGCAGAACCAACGGTTGAATCTCTGAAAGAGGCAATCGCTAAAGTTGCAAACATTCATAAAACTTCGCCGCAAACCCTGATTGAGTGGGGAAATAACGGCAGAGAAGACGTGCGTGGTGCATCGGAAAGATACCTCGTTGCATGGGAGTGCTTATTTTGGCAGCTAACTAGGAAATCATAGAATTTAAAATTTTATAACTGAAATAGATGAAACCTAGAATCTTACATGTGTTGATCGATCGCAATCTTGGCGGTGTCACGGCTTCCGTTAACAGTTTGCTGCGATCGACACTTGCGGAGAAATTTGACTTTTTGCTCCTCACCCCTCAGGAAGCCTTATCTCAACTATCTCAACCACAATCCGAGTTAAAGACTCAAGTAAAACCAGAGCTAATTGTTGCCCATGACGCCTGCTCTTGGAAGTTTATTTTTACTCTTGTTCAATTGCGATTGCGAAGTAGGCTATGCATTCAAGAACACCATTATTCAGAGGCGTTTGAAGCTATAAATGTGCCCTCTAAATGGAGATTTCGGCTGATGCTGAAACTAGCCTATGGCATTGCCAACCGAGTGATTACAATTTCCTATGCTCAGATGGATTGGATGCTGAAGTACAAGCTGGTCAAGCCTCGCAAATTGACTGTGATTCAACAATGTCGCATTCTAGAAGACTTCCTCGCTATTCCGACCAAACCCTTAGGTGGCAGGCTGGTTTTAGGGGTCTACGGACGATTTTCCGCTCAAAAAGGCATCGATCTTTTGCTCAAAGCCATGCAGGATCTACGGGATCTCGATGTGGAATTACTGATTGGTGGCTATGGTGAAGATGAAGCGACACTGAGACAGTTAGCGGAGGGCGATCGCCGCATTCAATTTGTGGGTAAGTTGGCAAATGTCCCCGAGTTTTTAGAAACCTGTGATGTTGTCGTGATTCCCTCGCGATGGGAACCTTGGGGCAATGTCTTGTTAGAGGCAAAAGCGGCTGGAAAGCCTGTAATTGTGACGAGTGTAGATGGATTGACCGAACAGTTTGAAGATTGTGGGTTATTGGTAGGCGCAAATGTAGAAGAAATTAAATCTGCGATCGCCAAAGTTGCGAACATTCATAAAACTTCGCCGCAAACTCTGATCGATTGGGGCGATAATGGCAGACAGGCTGTGCGGGGGGCATGGGAAAGATACCTCGCTGAATGGGAGCAGTTGTTGGGGCAACTATCTAGGAAACCATAGAAGTGAAAGCTAGATACCTGAAATGTATGAAACCTAAAATCCTCTATGTACTGATCGATCGCAATGTTGGTGGTGTCACAGCTTCCGTGGATAGCTTGCTGCGATCGTCCCTCGCCGAGAAATTCGATTTTTTGCTTCTTACCCCTCAGGAGGCATTATCCAGATCCTCTCAGTCAGCGTCTACATTCAAGCCAGACCTGATTATTGCCAATGATGCCTGCTCTTGGAAGTTTCTGTTTACCCTATTGCGTTTGCGGTGGCGAGGTAGGCTATTAATTCAAGAATTCCATTATTCTGCATCTTTTGAAGCCATAAACGTACCTTCTAAGTTGAGATTTCGGCTGATGTTGAAACTAGCCTATGGCATTGCGCATCAAGTGGTGGCCATTTCCTACGCGCAGAGAGATTGGATGCTAGCGCATAGGCTGGTCAAGCCTCAAAAATTGACGGTGATTCAACTATGCCGCGTTCTCGAAGATTTCTTGGCTGTACCTGTTAAACCATTAGGCGAGAGGTTAGTTTTGGGATTCTTTGGCAGGTTTTCTAACCAAAAAGGGATTGAGCTTTTACTCGAAGCGATGCAAGGTCTGCATGATTTAGATGTGGAACTGTTGATCGGTGGCTATGGTGAGAATGAAGCAGCCCTGCGGCAGATGGCAGAGGGCGATCGCCGCATTCAATTTGTGGGTAAGTTGGCAAATGTCCCCGAGTTTTTAGAAACCTGTGATGTTGTCGTGATTCCCTCGCGATGGGAACCTTGGGGCAATGTCTTGTTAGAGGCAAAAGCGGCTGGAAAGCCTGTAATTGTGACGAGTGTAGATGGATTGACCGAACAGTTTGAAGATTGTGGGTTATTGGTAGGCGCAAATGTAGAAGAAATTAAATCTGCGATCGCCAAAGTTGCGAACATTCATAAAACTTCGCCGCAAACTCTGATCGATTGGGGCGATAATGGCAGACAGGCTGTGCGTGGTGCATGGGAAAGACATCTAGCTGAATGGGAGGCTCTGTTTTGGCTGTCCAGCAAATCATCAAAGTAATTAAAGAAAAATTAGCCGATCGCTTTCTGCGCAATCTAGGCTGGTTGGGGTTATCTCAGCTATTCATTCGGGTTTCTCGCCTCGCCGCCACGATCGTTTTAGCGAGATTATTGACCAAGGAAGATTACGGGCTGGCGGCACTGGTTCTTACAACCAACGAATTTGTGAATGTTTTTACCCAAAATGGCATCTGGGCAAAAATCGTCCAAGCCGATAAAGCCGATCTTCCACAACTTTGCCAAACTTCCTATTGGCTCAACTGGATTGTCTGCGGGTTAGTATTTTTAGCGCAATGTATCGCCGCATTCCCCGTAAGTTGGTTTTACAAAGATCCGCGCATTATCCTGCCCATTTGCGTCATGGCTACGGTTTATCTCATAATTCCGATCGCTTTGGTGCAAGCTTCGCTATCCAATCGCGAAAATCGCCTGCATGTTTCAGCTCTAGCGAATGGTATTCAAGTTTCTGTGGATAATATCCTCACTATCATCCTCGCCTTCTTTGGGTTTGGAATGTGGGCGATCGTACTGCCTAAAGTTTTAGTTGCTCCCGTTTGGGTCATCGTTCACTATAAGAATAATCCTTGGCGACCGACGCGCGAATTTACCCTCGATAAATGGCAAGAAATTATCCGATTTGGGCGCAGCGTTCTGGGGGTAAAGGTGATGCACACGTTAATTAATAACCTCGACTACGTAATCGCAGGCAGATTCCTTGGTGTTGAAGCCCTAGGTTTATATTATTTCGCCTTCAATGCAGGTTTGGGTATCAGCATGAGTGCGATCAACGCCCTAGAAACGGCTCTATTCCCACATCTCTGCGATGCCCGCAGCGAACCCAGAGAATTCAAATCTAGATATTTCAAAGCTTTTAAGAGTGTGGCTTGGATCATTTTCCCTCTGGTAATCTTGCAATCCACCCTCGCTCCATTTTACGTGCCGATTATCTTCGGGCAAAAATGGATTCCTGCCATTCCCATCTTAATTCTGATTTGTATGTCTGCAATTCCACGTCCCTTTGCAAATATTGCTTCTAGCGGTCTTTGGGCGATCGACAGACCCAATTGGGATTTCATGTGGAGCATTCTATTCACTGCCTTTTTTGCACTATCGCTCATCGTTGGCGTAAATTGGGGCGTCTTAGGCGTTGCCATAGCGGTTTTCTTAGCCCATAGTCTCGCCTCCCCTGCCTATACTGCATGGGTTTCTTCCTACATAGCTAAGCTGATGGATAAGGAGATCGCTACTATAGAAGCCCAAGAAACTGTTTAGTTCAGTTAGGCTAAAGTGACAGAATACATACAGGAAGAGTGACTGAAGAAATAATAGAGAGTATATGGATGCTGGAGAGATCGCATTTTTGGTTAGAAAATTGGGCGATCGCATCAATGTCACTCGAGTCATAGCAAAGCACTCAGCCTTCGGGTTGCGTGAGAATTGGAACGCTTGATTTTGTTCGCACTAAACTCAGGCTGCTAGACATTGGAGCAAAGAGAGTCAATCCGCCTGGGATGCAGGTGATTTCAACTGGTGTCATACCAATAATCTCCCCATCCACCACCACTTTTTGCGGTGGGTTTGCTGTAACTTTGATTTGAGCAGTTCGGAAGCAGACCAGTCCTTCGTTCTCAATTTGGGTTTTTACCAAGGCAGAAGTAAACAGCTTACCGATCGCATCGATCGCGAGCAGCCAGTCCGCAATATTGAGATTCTCATTTTTGGCAATCCCAATCGTGACATCGAGTAGCCCATCGTGGGGAATGACTTCTCCCAAGCCCTGTGCCAGCACTGAAGTTGGAGGAGCAGCATTGGCGATCGTCATTGCTCCGCATTGAAATTGCTCGATCGCACCATCAATTTCAACTTCAACGGTAAAGGGCTTCTGTTCTAAAAGCTGCTGAGCACCTGCTACCAGATAGGCAAGCGGACCTAAGAGATTTTTCATGTCGCGATCGGCACGTTCCACGGTTTCTGCTTCAAAGCCAATGCCAGCCAGCAAAATCATCGGGAAGCCATTACAACGGGCAGCATCCACAATGCAAGTATTCCCCGTAAGAATCGTTTCGCAAGCTTGCTTTAGACCTGTGGGAATTCCCAGTGCCACAGAGAAAGCATTGGCAGTACCTCTAGGAATAATCCCCAGTGGAATGTCTGTGTCAATCAAAGCATTCGCCACTGCCGAAATCGTGCCATCGCCACCAGAAGCAATCATAAAATCAGTACCAGGAACGGAGGCATTTCGCTTCTGAATCGCCGCGATCGAAGCTTTTGCTTGGTCGCCAGGATTTATATCGGGCTTTGTAAAAATCACCTTGAGATGAACCTGAGGTTCCAAAATTTGGCGGATTAATGCCAGATCCCAATCGGGATTTCCCTGCCCTGCTACAGGGTTAAAGATCAGATGGGCAACGCGACTCTTAGAGAAGGCTTGCAGGACGGCATCTGCGGTTGCCAAGTTGGTGGCAAGGGGGACATTATGGATTTTACAGACCCGCAATAAAGTCAGAAGATCGGGTACGGACGCATGAGTCTGGTTGGGATCGAATAGACAGATAACGCAGGCAACTTCTCCCGCAAGGATGCGAGCGACAATTTCCAGATCGCCACCATCTTGTTTCGATCGCACAAGCTCGATCGCAATACCCGTTACAGCCTGAAGCTGTTTCCCCGTGTTTGCCGTGGCAATAACATGGTAACGAATCACGGTTCCTCGGTATTTTTGCACCAGAGCTACCAGATCGGCTTTTTGGTTGTCATGGGCGATCAAAGCAATAGAAGTTGGCATCGGTTGTTTGCTGGTTGTGTGGAGGGATTCATGATTTGCCTAGGGTTCACCCCATCCTAGTTGGAACAAGATTTCCGATCTTCCCCCTTTACAAGGGGGAATTAAAGGGGGTAAGTCCGATTTGTAACTCCCCATGTAGAAAATCGATAAATTGCTGGGCGGTACGTCCCGATCGCCCATTGTGGCGGGTTGCCCATTGCAACGCTCGAAATTCCAAATCTTCTGCTGTCAAATCGATGCCTGCTTTATGGGCGAGGTGATGCACGATTTTGAGATAGGTGTCTTGATCGGATGGTTCAAAGGTTAAAACCAAGCCAAAGCGATCGCTTAAGGACATTTTTTCCTGTACCGTATCCCAAGGATGCACCTCTTCAGTAGCGCTAGGGCGGGGGCGATCGCCAAAGTATTCGCGCAAGAGATGCCGACGGTTAGAAGTGGCATAAACCACGATATTGGCTGGCTTGGCATTCAGATTCCCTTCGAGTAAAACCTTGAGTGCTTTATAATCATCTTCTTCCTTCTCAAAGGACAGGTCATCCACAAACAGAATGAACTTCTGCGGTGCATTTCTCAAGACTTCCATAATTGCCAGCAAGTCTTTTAGATCAGAGCGGGCGACCTCGATCAGCCGCAAGCCGCGATCGCCATACTGATGCAGCAAGGATTTCACCAACGAAGACTTCCCAGAGCCGCGACTGCCATAGAGCAAGACATTCAGCGCGGCATATCCCGCTAAAAGGAACTCGGTATTCTTAAGTAATGCATTGCGTTGGGTCTCGTAGCCAACCAAGTCCAAAGCATTCACATAGTCAGGATAGGCTAGACCCAAGAGTTTACCTGCTTGCCAACGGAAAGCGACATATTCTGCAAACAGACCCGTACCATTCTGTCGATAGGCTTCCGCAAGGCTTTCCACTAATTCTGTCCAGTCGTTCGACGATTGGAAGTTGCGAATCAAGCTAGACAGCAATTCAGAACGACCTCTAGCAAAAGCAGAATTTGTGCCCGACCATTCCACCCAATCTTCAAGTTTGAAATCATCAGAAGCTAATTCTTCGATCCATTGAGTGAGAGTTTCTCCACCCAGATTGCTAATTTTTTGCAGAATTCGCAGATCGTGTTTGGCAGCAGCTACCAAATCATTCGGCAAACTCGCAAAATCACGCTTTTGGGCTTGCTGCGAAAAGGGATTGTCCGCAGTTAAAATCTGCTGAAGGATATAATCTCGCCAACTTTGACCTGTCTGCGCGATCGCTTTAAACCATTCACCATAGGCCTTGAGACAAGAAAGTTCGGAGCGAATGCCTTCTGCGGATTCGATCAGGGTTTGTAAAAGATGCCGATAGGTCTGTCCTGCGGGTTGCGCTAAGGTATCTTGGTACAGCAATAGGGATGCGATGTAGCTTTGTACCTGATAAATGGTTCGGAATAGTTCTTTCTTCATAGAATATAGCGGTTGGCTGTTAAAGGGTGCTGGTCGCGACGGTGGCTAAACTCGTAGTTGTAAAATAGCGATTCCCTTGGAGATGCGATCGGCTACATGGCGGCGGGAAGTTTAGTATAAGTTTGCTGAAATGACGAAATCTCATAAAAACCTTTACAAAACCTTAAGATAATTGGGGCAAACTAAACCAATATTTTACGGCGAAATCCAATTATACGCGGGTGTGATTTAGTGACAAGCTACGGACTCGGCAGAATGGTGAGATTACCTCAGGAAACTACCCTGCCCCTTTAGATATACTAAACCTGCGATCGCTTAGCAATCTGCTGACTCAATTATGTTTACCCAATTACGCATTCAAAACTTTAAGTCGTGGGCGGATACTGGCGAGTTTCGCATGGCTCCTTTAACTGGGTTCTTTGGCACGAATAGCTCTGGTAAAACTGCGATTTTGCAATTTCTGTTAATGCTCAAACAAACAGTTGAATCAAGCGATCGCAATCGTATTTTGCATCTGGGTGGCGATCAGTACAGCTATGTTGATTTAGGTACTACCTATGATATTAGCCACAATCATCAACTGCCTGAAAAATTGAAATTTTCCTTTGAATGGGTTCCAAAACGTATTAATCAGCGTGATCTGGCTATGCCCGTGAGAAACCAGAGGATTAGCGAAAAAAAAGATCTCTTTCTTTACAGTAAATATGAACATGACTCCTTAAGATTTGAATCAGTGCTTGATATTGACGAAGATCGAATCAGCGTTGATTTTTTAAATATTCTTTCAAAGCAGATGATCGCCAACTGAATCATTTCTCCGTGATGAATTCAACACAATCTGGTAATGAAGAATCTATTTATAACTCACCTTACGCGGAAGCCTAGGATGGTTTCAGGGGCTGCCACACAGCAAATG
>NZ_JAZBJZ010000044.1:0-41369 GCF_036349135.1 Tumidithrix elongata BACA0141 | reverse complement strand
TCCTATGAAACCCCTCTTCTGTCTTTATTGCAAGGTTTTGTCCTGTACTAAGGTAAAGAGTACGAACTTTTACCCGAAACTTCTGAGGCTTTTTTCTATGTGGGGATGATTCAAATCCTCCTAAAACGTCTTGCTTAACTTCTCAAACACTCTCTAAGACCAAAGCGACTAGAACTCTTTCCACTTTTATTTGTCTTATCCTTTACAATGGCAGGTTGCCAAGCGATCGCAGGGTTCCCAAACTCAACCAACATAACAGGCCCAGAATTTTTAGCCTTCTATATTCCACTTGGAATTATCGGTATCGCTGTGGCATATTGGCTGCGATTCTCTCTGCGATCGCCTTTCGATGCGCCCGATCGGGAACTAGATAGTCTCAGTACCTATGAAGTCGCTTTTTTGGCTGGTGGTAGCGATCGTACCATTGGCACTGCCATCACCAGTTTAGTGCAACAAGGATATGTAGCAGTTGAAGCACAACGGTCATTCTTAACAGCCAGAAAAAAACTAGTGATTAAAAAGGCTGTGGATTCCTCTTGCGATCCCGTAGAGCTGTTTGTTGCTCGAGAGATTAGTGCGGTCGATGGCGAAATTTCAATGATTTTTCGGAATTCCCAAAATATAGGGGAGAGGATTCACGATCGCTTACAACAGATTGGATTGATTTTGACTGACGAGCAGTCTTTAAAAGTGCAACGATATTCATCCCTGATTATTCTTGTGATTATAGCAATAGGTGTGTTTAGGATAGTTAATGGAATTTCTCATGGCGGACCTGTAGGTTTCCTGATCGTAATAAGCACGAGCGTTCTTTTCGTAGCGGGATTTGGGCTTGCTAAACCCTACCGCAGTCGTTATGGCGATCGCGTTCTTAAGGATTTGATCGCTAACTCAAAATCTCTCAAGAGAATTAACAGCAGTGACATTCAACTTCCCATAGCCTTTGCATTGTTTGGTGCAACCGTTCTAGCTTCTGATAGTGCTTTGGCTGATTTATACCAGGTACTTACTCCTAGTAGTAGTGGTGGTGGCGGTGGTGATGGTGGCGGTTGTGGCGGTGGCGGTTGTGGCGGTGGCGGTTGTGGTGGTTGATCGACCAGAGTTTCTCCGTATTGATGTGCTTGGTAAATTGTCTAGATGGCAGCAGATTGCCAAGGCACAGGTGTTGGAGAAATTGTCGAAAGTGCGATCGCGCCTAAAATTGCTAAGTTTCCACGCCAAGATAAGCCATATAGAAGATGGGGCGCAATCGAGGTATGAGGAAAAGCTCTAAGCGTTAGCTGAGAATTTTAAGACATCACGAACAGAAACTCTGATAGCACTCACGATAGAATATCTAGGTTCTAAGTAGATACCTATGCTAGATGCGTTTCTTCAGGGATTATTAGCAGCAATGAGTTCAGGGCTGGGTGCGTTGCTAGGCATTTTTTGGCAACCGAGCCGAGTCCTATCCGCCGCGATCATGGCATTTGGCAGCGGTACGCTACTGTCTGCGCTTGCCTTTGAAACCACCATTAGTGCTTATCGAGAAAGTGGCTTTTTGCCATTGCTAATTGGTTTTTTGATTGGTGGGGGGCTATTTATTGGCATTACCCGCTTTGTCGATGATAAGGGGGGCTTTTTGCGTAAAGCTTCATCTCGCCGACGCTATTTGTTTGAACATCGCCAAGAAGAAACGGGTGACGTGCTCGATCGCATTGCCCATGTCGAGGTGATGCAAAATTTGCCGCCTTCAGAAGCCCAAGCGATCGTGCCATTGCTCAAACCAATTTCGATCAAAGAAGGTGAAGCCCTTTTTCACGAAGGCGATAAGGGGGATTCATTCTACATGATCATCCATGGTGAAGCTGAGGTAAAAAAAGGGGAAAAAGTGATGACAACCCTTGGATCGGGAGAAGTGTTTGGTGAGATGGCACTGCTCAATAGCGAACCGCGATCGGCTACGGTCATTGCGAGTACAGATATGGATGTCTATCAACTCAAACAAGAGCATTTCGATGATGTGCTGCTAAAATCCCCCAGTATTGCCAATGCCCTCAGTCGCGCCCTAGCTAAGCGACTGCGATCGACGACAGCATCAAGAGCTGAGGCAGAGCAAAACTTAGATTTGTGGCGGCAACAAGCGATCGATAGCGTGGAAATCGATCTCTCCCCATCCGAAGAACAAAAAATGATTCAAGGGCTGGTGAAAAGTTCGGCTCCCTTAGCGATTTTGGTGGGGACGTTAATTGATGGCATTCCCGAATCTACGGTGATTGGGATGACAGCACAGCCAGGGCATGTGGGTTGGTCTTTTTTGATGGCAGTGTTTATTTCTAATTTCCCTGAAGCGCTCTCTAGCTCGATTGGCATGAAACAAGCAGGCACAAAAAATCTTCGGATTATGCTGCTATGGGCAGGTGTGATCTTGCTGAGCGGACTCTGTGCGCTCTTGGGAAATGTACTGGCAGCAAACACTTCCGATCTAGTGGTGGCTCTCGCGCAGGCTGTGTCAGGTGGAGCGATTTTGGCGATGTTAGCCAGCACGATGATGCCCGAAGCCTACGAACTCGGCGGTGGCTCGGTGGCTTTCTCCACGATTATGGGCTTTTTAACAGGCTTCTTTATCTCTGCACCCCACTTACCCCCTGTTACGGGGCTGTAGAAGTGCGGCAGTTGGTTGCGCCAAAAATTCATAGCGATCGCTTGGCAATGGAACATCTTCTGTTGCGATCGCGAGGAGGTACAGGTATGGAACTAATTTCTCTTTTTCGTTGGGAATTCTGCTTACAACTGTTGCATCAACCCACCAATTAGCAGCGGCTGTATTCGTTTCTGTGGCTAAGCGATCGAGGGTTTGTTCTATCAGTGCGATCTGATTCAGTTATCTCAACTAGGCTCTATGATAGCATCCTAGTAAGTTTCGAGCTTAGTGCTGTATTTGCAACGTTGTAAATCTAAACACCCTCAATCAACGCTTATGTTCCAATGGATGCCCAAACTTCCCACCGCACCATTTTGTCCTTCAGAAGTTCAAGGAACCATAACTATCCCTCGTCACGCGAGTTCGTGGCGTAAGTTCCTCGCTTTTATGGGGCCTGGTTTGCTAGTTTCCGTCGGCTATATGGATCCTGGTAACTGGGCAACCGATATCGAAGGAGGCTCGAAATTTGGCTATAGCTTGTTGAGTATTATCTTTCTCTCCAATCTAATTGCAATTCTATTACAGTCTCTCTGCGTGCGATTGGGTATGGTCACGGGGCAAGATTTAGCCCAAGCCTGTCGCGCTGAATTTAAGCTTCCCTTAAATGTAATCCTATGGCTGTTTGCCGAAATCGCGATCGCTGCCTGCGACCTAGCAGAAATTTTAGGGAGCGCGCTCGCACTCAACCTGCTCTTCCATTTGCCTTTGGTTTGGGGTGTATTGATTACGGGATTCGATCTCGTCGTCGTACTTTTACTCCAAGGGAAAGGATTCCAATGGCTAGAAGCGATAATCTTGGGATTAGTCGCGACGATCGCCTTTTGCTTTCTGGTGGAAATTCTGTTTGCCCATCCGGACTGGGCGGCTGTTGCCCAAGGATATCTTCCCCAAAGTTCAATTGTAGCGAATTCCAACCAGCTTTATTTAGCAGTCAGCATTTTAGGGGCGACCGTCATGCCTCACAATCTCTATCTCCATTCCGCGATCGTACAGACGCGCAAATGGCAAGATGCGATTCCTGATACTCGGACTGCTGTACGTTACGCAACATGGGATTCCACACTTTCCTTAATTGCCGCTTTGTTTGTAAATTCCGCAATTCTAATCGTGGCAGCTTCAACTTTCCATTTCTCTGGCAATCAGCAGGTTGCCGAAATTCAAGATGCCTATCAATTACTCACGCCACTTTTAGGAAGCGGACTCGCCAGTCTTTTATTTGGGCTAGCCTTACTGGCTTCTGGGCAGAGTTCCACCTTTACAGGAACGATCGCAGGACAAGTGATTATGGAGGGGTTTCTCGATTTGCGAATTCCTTGCTGGCAGAGACGGTTGTTGACCCGCTGTCTCGCGATCGCACCTGCATTACTTGGACTGTCTCTTTTGGGCGAATCGGGTGTTGGGAAACTCTTGGTATTGAGTCAAGTCGTTCTGAGTTTACAACTGCCCTTCGCGATCGTGCCCCTGATTTTGTTCACAGGTAATGTCAAGCTTATGGGAAAATTTGCCAATCCTCTCTGGATAAAAATATTAGCTTGGGCAGTAGCAGGAATCATTACTGGACTAAATCTTTGGTTATTATCCAGATTTCTGTTTTAGTCAAACGGTTCCTAAAGGGGAAGCATTGCCCCCCCTTTTTGCCGGAATGCTGTGTCTGCTATGACCATAAAAAAGCATTTAGCGATCGTTTTTAGGACTTTTACAGCTAAAAACTTTCGGCTAAATGCTCTTGGATAATTCAAAATTGCGCTAGGTTATCGCGTCAATTCTTTAGCTCCTATCGTTGTATGCTTGCCAAGAACGCCATCGGATCGACAGCACTACCACCATTAGGACGAATCTCAAAGTGGAGGTGAGGTCCAGTACTAAAACCAGTACTACCCATTGCTGCAATTACTTGGGTTTGACTGACAGACTGTCCTTCAGTCACATAGATTGCGCTTAGGTGCCCGTAACGGGTGATTGTACCGTCGGGATGACGAATATCAATCATATTGCCGTAGCCACCATCATTCCAACCAGCATAATCGATTACACCGGTCGCAGCCGCCATGACAGGAGTACCTACGGGTGCAGCAATGTCAATGCCTTGGTGAACTCTACCCCAGCGCCAGCCAAAACCAGAGGTTAACACACCATCAGCAGGCCAGATAAAGCCTGAGGATAAGCCATAAGAGTTTATATCAGGCAAATAAGCGGAGGCAGTTAAAGTAGGCAATTCAGGTGCAACCCCACCAGAGCGATCGCCTGGGCGGGCAATGGCTTCGCGACCGGCATCAAAGTTACGACCAAGATCGGAGGAAGGATTCAAATTAGCAGATGCAAGCTTCATGGCTTCAGCCCGTCGCATCGCTTCTTTGGCTTCTGCTTCACGTACCTTTTTATTGAGCTGATCGACTTCAGACTCTAGGCGTTGCACTTCTAAAGATCTCACGCGACTTTCAGGGTCAGGAAGCAGAGCAACTTCAGTGGGAGCACCATTCTTAGCATTTTGCTCCACAGCACTAGAGGAAGGAATCGAAGGAGCCAGAGCCGCCGCAGTTCTAGCAGGAACTTGTACTTTAGGTTCAGCCGCAGGCTGAGGTACAACATTATTAACAGGGATTTGTTGAACTGAGCTATTTTGCTCGACGACACGAGTAGAAGGTACCGCAGGAACCAAAGTTGCCGCAGCAACGCGGTTAGGAATCTGTACAGTAGGCTCAGACACAGGTTGTCCAGTTGTTTGAGCAGATGCAGGTGTATTCTGCGTTACTGTACCTTGCTCAGCAGAGATCTCAGAGGGAACAGAGATGGAGATTGCTGCGGCAATCTGCCGAGGAATTCTTACGCTCGGCTCTGCTGCGGGTTGGGCGGAGACTTCTGAAGGTGTTCTTTGTAACGAGGGATTTTGCTCGGTTACAGAGGTTACTAAAGAGCTTGCAATGGAAGGAACAGCAAAAGTCGGTCTGGGGAGCTGTACTGAAGGCTCTACAGCAGGTGCACCAGAAGGAAGACTCGTTCTTGCGTTGCTACTAGAAGCATTAGGCTGTTCCAACAATTTATCAGGGGTAAAAGGGAACAATGCTGTAGCTACCCTAATCGCAGGCTCGCTGGCAACGGGCAGACTCGTTGAGGATGTTGCAGGACGTTGTTGCGCTGACAAATCTTCTTGAGCTGGTTGTGTGGGAAGGTTTTTGGTGGCATTGCCGCCGGTCAGTTGCATTAAGCCATCCCAAGGGGAAAGCCGAGGAGCAGAGGCGATCGTGGGAGGAACCATGGGTGTTGCCGCAGTTACCCTTGTGCCCAAGTTGTTAGCATTTGACCTCGCTGTATCTGGTAAGGCTGAAGCAGTTAGCTCAGGGACAGGAGAGGTGCGAAACTGATCGCTAACCGTAGATGGAACTTGCTTTGAAGGCTTGACATTTACAGAAGCTACCGTCTGTAGGGTAGGAACTGTATCGTTGCTAGGAATCTTTAGCTCTTGGTTGAGTTCTAGCCAGTGAGGATTGTCTAGCTTATTGGCTTCAATGATTGCCTTTTGAGAAGTGCCATAACGACGGGCAACTGTCTCAATCGTGTCACCATTTTGGACTTGGTGCGTTGTGAACTTTGGTTGCTTTTTGATTGCGGCTTCAGGGCTGCGAGCAGCACTGTTAGTCGTGTTGCTACTGACTAAAACAGGCTTACCTTGAATTTCATTCAAGCGACGCTCTAGACGTTCGCGCTCAGCAATCAGCTTCTTTTTAATGTGTTCGTCTTTAACTTGAATCAGTGTTGCTACATTCCCTGGAATTACTAGGGGCTGATCCACAGCAAGGAAGTCGGGAGATTCTAGGGATGTATATTTGAGAATTTCGCCTTTTGGAATGTTGTAGTAGGTGGCAATACTCTCAAGGGTGTCACCTGGTTTGACCTTGTGGACTAAACCGCTTACAGGAGGAATCACAAGCTTCATACCGGGCTGCAATTCAGTTGCAGCACTGATACCGTTAGAAGCTGCGATCGCAGCTGCATCAATTTGATAAATCTGTGTAATCTGCCATAGGGTTTCGTCTTCGCGCACCTCATGAACGATTACTCCTTGGGGAGTGTCCCAAGCACCAGACGCGATCGCGGCTCGTGCCATTTCATACTTACGTTCTTGGTTTTGCGCCATCACATCTGTAAGTGTGCGTGATGATGGAGCTACAGGTGAGACTTTTAGATCTTTAGAAGTCTGCTGATTGATCAGCATACCCACGGTTCCGACGGAAAGAGCTAGACCCAGCAACGCTAATGATCTGCGTACCTTCTTGGAAGATCTGTCAGTTGCTAATGCCAGGGGAACATTAGTACTCAGATCCTCTTCTACTGAAGATATCTTTTTCAAAAATTGCCTCCTCTAAACTAATCGCGCTCTCGTGGTATGAACATTCAATGTGTGAGTCGATGTACAAACAAGCCTAAGTCTTAAAAAACTTAGGGGAGCGACTTATTACCGAAACTAAGTTACCTTGTATTTTTCCTCTAGACAAGTTCATGGAGAACAAAAAAAATTCCAGTTTTGTGCATTGAACCTGTGCTGGACTAATAATGCATATAGACCGATCCAATGTCAACACCCAATTCCGTAAAATAACTCTGTAAAATTTGGTAAACAGACCAACGTGTTATCCCTATCGAAAAACGTTTTTTGCAGCAAGTGTAAATATTTTTTAAACTTAATCCGTCACTATATATAACTATTTTGCCTGTTAAAGCCCCGATGTCTAATAACATACTCCCTAGAGAAAAGTAGGTGGCATTCAGTATTCTGACTTATGAATGCTTTTTCTAGCTCGTTCTAGCTCTCATTTACTCCGTCTAGCTCCTCAAAGACCATTTTGAACAAGCTTTAAAGTTTTTTTAGATTTAATCAGTAAAAAAATCTAGTTTGTCAGGTAAAGCCTTTCAAGATTCACAGTGATCTCGATCACATGAGCAATAAATTCACTGAATAGTTACGAATACTTATCGAAAAAATTATATTTCAGAGTTTTACCACCTTAATTAGGTAAGGCTTGAAATAATCACAAATACTTTATTTTTGCGGTTTTATTGTCATCAAATCACCTTGCGGCAGTCATGTTTGAATCGGCGGTTAAGCATCTTAACTTGCCGATCGACAACCCAAATGACTATCCCAAAAAAATTTCCCAGTCGATCTAGGAATGCTAGGCGCGATCGCGTTAATCATAATGGCGCGAGATTTTCGGAACATCGCTGTCCTTAAAGCTTTCAATGCAATCAGGTAGCCAATATTGCAAACAGGGATCATTCATATCAGCATCAGTACCCTGAATATCCTAAAATTACTTGGATAAAGCATTGGGCGTGGCAAGTTTGCAGCGCCTCTAAGAGAAAAGTTAACCTATATGACTACTGGATACGTTGCACTGGTTTTACATGCCCACCTGCCCTTTGTCCGCCATCCTGAAAGTGACTATGTTTTAGAAGAAGAGTGGCTGTATGAAGCAATTACCGAAACGTATATCCCTTTAATTAAAGCTTTTGAGGGATTAAAGCGCGATGGAATTGACTTTAAGATAACCATGAGCATGACACCGCCGCTTGTGTCTATGCTGCGCGATCCTTTGCTCCAAGAACGCTATGACAAGCACCTCGCCCAACTGCAAAAACTGGCTGAGTGCGAGTTTGAGCATAATCGTCTAGATGGTCACCTGCAATATTTGGCCGACTACTACATTAAAGAGTTTGCCGAAGTGCGATCGATTTGGGAACGGCACGATGGCGACCTTGTCGGCGCGTTTAAAGGATTTCTAGAGACCAATAACCTAGAAATCATTACCTGCGGGGCAACCCACGGCTACTTACCTTTGATGAAAATGTATCCTGAAGCTGTATGGGCACAGCTTCAGGTAGCAGTCGATCATTACGAGCAGGAGTTTGGTAGACGCCCCAATGGCATCTGGTTACCAGAATGTGCCTATTACAACGGTCTTGAGCGCATGTTGGCGGATGTGGGTTTGCGCTATTTTCTCACCGATGGTCATGGCATTCTCTACGGTCAGCCACGCCCAAGGTATGGTACCTATGCCCCCATTTTCACGGAAACAGGGGTTGCTGCCTTTGGTCGCGATCACGAGTCCTCCCAACAGGTTTGGTCTTCTGAAGTCGGCTATCCTGGCGATCCTGTCTATCGCGAATTTTATAAGGATCTGGGTTGGGAAGCTGAATATGAGTATATTAAGCCGTTTGTGATGCCCAATGGTCAGCGTAAGAATACCGGAATTAAGTATCACAAGATTACGGGACGTGGCTTAGACCTGGGTGCTAAGCAACTCTATGACCCCTATTGGGCAAGAGAAAAAGCCGCCGATCATGCAGCGAACTTTATGTACAACCGCGAACGGCAGTCAGAATATTTAAATAAGATGATGGAGCGTCCGCCAATCATTGTTTCTCCCTATGATGCCGAGCTGTTTGGTCACTGGTGGTATGAGGGCCCTTGGTTTATTGACTATTTAATCCGCAAGTCCCATTACGATCAAGGTACGTATAAGATGACGCACCTTGCCGACTACCTACGCCAAAATCCAACACAACAGGTGGCTCGTCCTGCCCAGTCTAGTTGGGGCTACAAGGGCTTCCATGAATATTGGCTCAATGAAACCAATGCTTGGGTATACCAGCACTTACATAAAGCCGCAGAACGGATGATTAGCCTTGCTCATCGCGAACCTGAAGATGAGTTGCAGTGGAGAGCGCTAAATCAAGCGGCTAGAGAACTGCTGCTCGCACAGTCTTCAGATTGGGCGTTTATTATGCGCACAGGTACGATGGTTCCCTATGCTATACGTCGGACGCGATCGCACCTCGTTCGTTTCAATAAACTATTCGATGAGATTAACAAGGGCCCGATTGATTCTGGTTGGCTGGAAAAAGTGGAATATATGGACAATATTTTCCCTGATATCAACTACAGGGTTTACCGTCCCTATGGTGTTTAGGAATTAGCATTGAGCAATCTCAGCTAGATTTGCGGCTAAATTGCTAATTTTGACTAAATTTCGAGAAATTGCCCAAAATTTCCTCAATATTCTAATAAAACACCCCACTGTAAAGTTGGGGTGTTTTATTTTAGAGTTCTTGAAACTCAATCCTCAAAAGCGATCTAGCCGATCGCCGCAATACACTCAATTTCGACCAACACATCCAAAGGTAGTCGTGCGACTTGAACCGTGGAACGCGCTGGCGCGGGATCTAGAAAATATTTGGCATAAACGGCATTCATCGCGGGGAAATCAGCCATATTCGCCAAAAATACGGTGGTTTTTACGACATTTGTAAAATCTGCTCCTGCCGCATGTAATACGGCTCGAACATTTTGCAGCACACGTTCCGTTTGCGCCGCAACGTCACCCTCAATGACTTTGCTGGTGGCAGGATCGATCGCTACTTGTCCCGCCAAAAAAATCAATTTGCTGGTGGCTGGCACTGCGATCGCTTGGTTATAGGGGCCAACAGGTGTGGGGGCAGACTCGGTACGAATAACTTGATAACTCATGATTTAGGGGGATTTTCCATTTCCTTGAGCATTTTGGCATATTCCTGATCGTTCAAATCAGTTTCGGTGGTATATGCCAAATTATTCTCATCGATCGCCTCTTGCGCAATGCTGAGCTGACTGGCAAAAGCCAATTTTTCTTGGAGTTGAGGTGTGGGGTGACTTAACTGCTCTTTACGCGCCAGTCGCATTTGGTTTCTCGCCTCAATTTGGCTATTGAGACCGCGTAGGACAAAGTAACGCACGAGGGGTACGGTTAAAAACAAGGTGGCATAGCCTAATAAAAAGCCATAGGCGGCGGCGACAAATCCCAAAAAGCCCGTAAGTTGGTACGCCAATCTTGGATTTTGTAATAAACTACCTAAAATCAACGCCCCGACGAAATAAAACACGCCTAAGCCAATCGAAAGGGCAACCTTACCGCTACCCGCTTTGCTAAATACCCATAGATCTTCCAGCAAATAGCTACCGACACGGGTTTGTTTTTTCTCAGAAGCTACTTTTTGCAAGTCGGGGAAACTATAGACCAAGGTGCCCTGCTCGCTGACCTGAGGATACCCGTTAAACTTAGCCAGCACAGGGATCATGTAATCTTCATAGCCCTCTTCAACCTTACCGATGTTGTCTAAATAGGGTGTAATTTGCTCGGCTGTGACCACGCCATGATGGTTGCGAATTACGGCAGCGATCGCGCGCCAGCGTCTTTCTTCGAGATCGGCGTTAGGATTGCCATCGCCAAACAGGAAGGAAAACACGCTTTCTAAAAAACCCATCTCGTTTGGATCGCGGGCGCGCAGTTGTTGAGGCTCGTAATAGTAAGGGTCGAATACGACAAAGGGGTTGCCCCACCAACCACCACCCCAAAAGATAAACCCACCACCGCCGCCGTTATAGGAGCGATCGCTGCTACGGCGATTGTCGTTATCGTCGCGGTTCTGACTTTGCAGCGCGATCGTGGCAGCAATGATGCCTAATACCACAATCAAGATGGAGACAATCAGTAAAATGCCAAAAGAGATGCGGATCAGGTAAAACAGCCATTTCCACACTGTTTTGAGCCATTCCTGCACCCGTAACTTAAACGAGCGGCTCAGGAGAATATTCCGAAAGTTAGAGGCAAACTTGTAGGCAATCTCACCCGACTCTGCGACTTGTAAGTTGCCACCTGTTTCTGTTGCCAGCGTTAAAACTTCGCGTTGCGCTATATCAAGGCTAAGCCCTGACTGTGCAGAGACATCAGCCACAGTGACGCGGTAGTTTAGTTTTTCTACGGCTTCCATGACAGCCAGACGAGGGGTCATACGCTTTGCTCTATCCAGATTTTTATATATACCTATATTATGATTTAAAAGACGTGGGGGTATCTACAATGCAGCCAGAATCTACAAATCGGACGATAAATGACGCGATCGCACCTATAAGTCCCATAGGAGAGAGCATGGAGAACGCAGATAGCTCTGAAACGACGGATTTTACCCACATGAAACCTAGCGATCTAGGCATCACGGAAGCGCAGCTCGATGAGGCAAATCATCTGGCGGCTGAAGAGGTAGAAAACATAGAAGATAAGAATAAAAAAGTCTATCCCCTCACACAGTTTCGCAATCACTTTGTCGGTTACATGGACTTGTTTGCCGAGCAATCTGTGGTGATGACCTATTTAGATAGCCACCAAGGCTGGTTTAAGCGTTGCGCCCATCCCTTTAAAGCGGAACCGATCGGTACAACGGGCTATGCTATGGGTGTGGGTCGTGTAGGCGCATTTGGCTATTATGTCTACCCCAATGTCGGTCTCAACCTACTCCCTCAAGAAAACAGCGTTTATCGCATTGTTACCATTCCGATTCCAGATCAAGAGCCTCAGGGGTATGAAGTCGATTTTCAAGCAGAAATGCGGCTGCAACCGCGATCGCTAGCCGAGGTCTTATCAGGTGAAGAATTAGCACAGAATCCTACGATGACCTCGATTGAATGGGATTTAAATTTAACTGTAACGCTGCAATTTCCGCCATTTATCCATCGCATGTCCAAGGATATGATTCAAAAAACGGGGGATGGCGTACTTGCCTTTGTGGTCAAACATGTTTCCAATAGTCTCACTGCTAAGGTGCAGAATGATTTCCACAAAACCCATAACATCAAGGTTCCCAAGAAAGTGAAGCTGAGAAAGTAATATGCTCTATGCTTTCGCGATTCTTGCTGCACCCATTCCAACCATGTCACTCCTTGGGATTGAAGGGAAACCGATCGCATGTATTCAAGCAGGTGAACTCGTTATAGCGCTAGACCCCAATCTGAATGTGGAAGCCCTCAAAGAGACTACAGAAGAAATCCTGCTTCAAGCGGTTTTGCAGCACGATCGCGTCATTTGCGAACTCTACAGCCAGCATAATCTTTTACCTTTACGGTTTGGCACAGCATTTGTTTCAGAGGCAGCTTTACGAGAATATCTGATTGTGAATCAGCAAGAACTCAGCGATCGCTTACGCGGGCTGGAAGGATATGCCGAATATTTACTCAAGGGGAAAGCCAATCTCCCTAAGCCAGAGATGAATGGGAACTTAAAAGGAAGAGACTATCTCTTGGCAAAACGGGAGCAATATCTACAGCAGCAGCAGGTGCAAGTTCAACTTCAAAGTGAAGTACAAGAACTCTACGGTTTTATGCAGCAAACTAGTCGAGTCGCGCCCAAACTCATTCAAGAAGCCGAAGAAGCCAAAGCCCATTTACTGCTTACACCCCTACAGGCAGAACAGCTCAGCCAGTTTCTCCAAACATGGCAACTCTTACATTCTCACTGGCAGTTCGAGATGAGTGATGCCCTCCCCCCTTACCATTTCGCCGAATAGCAACCCATGAAACATCCATTTCGCATATTTCTACTCACCTGCTTTCTACTTGCGATCGCAGGCAGTAAAGCGGAAGTTCAAAGCCAGACCAACTGCGATCGCGCTTATCCAGATGCTTGCATTCCGTCACCTCCGCCATATCTACACTGTAAAGATATTCCCTATCGCAATTTTAGAGTTCTGCCACCCGATCCCCATCGATTTGACCGAGATGGAGATGGCATCGGCTGCGAAACCAATCGCAGACGCTGATAGATGAATTGGCAGCTATCAAATTTACTCAGAGCGATCGCCATTACCCTCGTAATTTGGATCCATGCGTCTCATCCTTGGTGGTTTGGCGCTCATGGTACGGTCTCGCTTGACAGCCTCAATTGGGAAGTGTTTATCGATACTGCGATCAACCAAGTGGGACGATTTACAGTTCCATTGTTTGTAATTCTCTCTGGCTTTGGATTGGCAAAATCAGAACAGTCTCGCCCATTCCAACTTTGGGGATTTATCCAACGGCGCGGCTTTAGAATCTTGCCACCCTATCTATGTTTCACGCTGTTGAATCTTGCATTTCGCCAAGAGTTTCAACTTGGGAATTGGGTAGAGAAGTTAGGGCAAATCGCGATCACGTTGAGAGATGGTTCGGGTGACTATCATCTCTATTTTTTGACGATTATCATCCAATGCTATATCAGCTATCCCTTATTGCGACGAATTCCTTTCACGGGTTTAAATTTAGCGATCGCTACGATCTTCACCCTCAGCCTGTTTACATTGCGGTGGACAGTTTCTCTTTTCCACTTACTTCCTGACTTGGCTCCCTATTTGCCCAACTCAAATCACTGGATGTTTTGGCTCCCATATTTCCTATTTGGAATTTGGTTGGCGAAAGTACCCGATTGGTTTACAGCGGCTTTGCGACGATGCTCTACACAAATCTGGGGATGTCTCTGGGCGATCGCAGCGGCTCTAGAGTTAGGTGAGTTTTACTTTTCCGCTATCCGCATCGGTTCTGCCGAAGCCGTCGGTCATTACGGTCGCCCTACAGTGGTACTGCTCACGATTACCTTTTTGCTCTGGGCAATGTCTTGGAAATCTCAAAACGAACCCGATTCCCCTCCCCGATTCCTACAATTCAACACGCTAATCGAAAGACTGGGGAATGCCAGTTTTACCACCTATCTACTTCACACGCAGGTTTTACGCCTGATTACGCCTGCCCAAGTCTTGGGAGGAATTGGTTATCTGTTGGTAGCAGCGATCGCTTCTTGGGCGATCGGTCTTCTTGTCTGGGCGATCGTCAAACCAATTAAGGGCTTAAATGTCATTTTTGGAGCTTGATTAAGCGACAATCGCACCTTCAACTTGATGCCGTACTTGAAACTCTCGCAGAAATCATTAATCACTCCAAAAATGACTATCCCATAGTAGCTATTTAGAATTGTGAGCTAGGAAACCAAGCTATTTCTTTTTAAACCAGAGTTCCAAATCAGCGAGACTCTCAAAATCTAAAATCGCCTCAGCTAAGTTTTCTAAGCGAGTAATCTTTAAGCGCGAAATTTTAGTATGTAAATTTGGAGGCAAAGTCCCAAACTTATGGGCGAGTAAGCGTAAAACAACCGCTATTAATCCCTGCTTACGCCCCTCTTGGCGACCTTCTTGGCGCCCCTCTTGGCGACCTTTAAGCTCACCTTCTTGACGACCTTCTTGCAGAATCGCTTGATATGTTACAGACTCGCGCATGATATCTCTCCTCAAAATTTGCTTAATAATATTTTCTTCTAAAACTAAACCTGCTAAGACATATGTTGCTGCTGCTATGGTTTTGCGCGTATTTAGCTCTGGAATTCGATCGATTTCTTGGGCAATTTCTTGTAGCAAACGCTCTTTATTGTCATCTTTGACCAGTATAGCAAAGGGGATCGTGCCTGCACTGGTTAAAAAATTAGCCGAGGATTGTTCCCATAGCCTAATGACTTCAAATTCGTGGTGGGTCGTACTACGCTCAAATTTATGTTCGTAGACTAAATCTGAGTTTGTCGGTTTCAGGTAAATCACGACTTGCCGCATCACTTTATCAGGAAAGCGTCTGTAAGCACGTACCCAATAGTCCAGCATCCTAAATGGAATCTGCGGATCGGGTTTGGTTTGAAACTCTAAATGCAGGAGCAGACCTTCTGCTTCCAGCAAGATAAGACTATCTGCCCGAATTGGCTCAACTGCCAGCTCTTGCGGCAGAACTTGGGTGAGATCGATCGCTTCACCAAGTAACCATGTGGCGATATCTCTGGAGTAGGTTTCGGCAAGAAATTTGCAAATATTGTCAAACATCACAAAATTTCACATCTATTCTTGACAAGCTGTTTTGCAGGGGGCAGATCCCAAAGGGAATCGCTTTGAGCGATCGCCTGAAGCAATTCCCTACCTCAACATCAGATCCCAAATGGATTTTATCGGCTGAGTGAAACATAATTTATGCGATCGCGTCTAATACTTCAGCACAGTTTCGTATAACAATGT
Organism: Tumidithrix elongata BACA0141; assembly: GCF_036349135.1. Taxonomy (NCBI): domain Bacteria; kingdom Bacillati; phylum Cyanobacteriota; class Cyanophyceae; order Pseudanabaenales; family Pseudanabaenaceae; genus Tumidithrix; species Tumidithrix elongata. The sequence goes on along the minus strand of NZ_JAZBJZ010000044.1, from coordinate 25,798 downwards.
AAGTTAGCTTAGATGCGATGAACTGCCGCTTAATTCAGGGTCGCTAGGTTCCTAAAATTCCTGACAATTAGAATACGAAGGTTTTAGAGTCCCGCTATGCAAACCCAAAACATTCAACAGCCTATCCATCGCAGTCGGTTGAGATTATCCTTAGGGCGATATTTCTATATTCTCAAGCGTCGATTTGAGTGGGCTTTTTCCAAGACAAAATTTGCCACCCAGATCGTTCCCGAGCCGCTACCCGTTGGAGTTTTTACCCATAAGTCCATTCTCATGCGTCAGTTAAAAGATGTAGACATGTGGCTTCAATATAATAAAGTGACAAATTTAAGACTAGCGATCGCGCAGATTGATGGTTTAGTGATTCAGCCCGGAGAAGTCTTTTCTTTTTGGTATTTGGTCGGAAATCCCACCCAAAATAGAGGATTTAAGTTAGGGATGACCCTAGAGAATGGCAAAGTAAGCACTGGTTATGGTGGAGGTTTATGCCAGCTATCAAACCTGATTTATTGGATGACATTGCATTCTCCACTTACGATTAAAGAACGTTGGAGACATAGCTATGATGTTTTCCCCGACTTAAATCGGACGCTTCCATTTGGCAGTGGAGCAACTGTGTCCTATAACTATATCGATTTGCAAATTGAGAATAAAACAACGCATCCATACCAGCTTTGTCTGTGGCTAACAGACGAGCATTTATGCGGCGAGATTCGCTCTAACACAGAAAGTCTCTGTAAATACGAAATCTTGGAAAAGAATCACCTCATAACTGGCCCGATCGCTGGGCGGTATATGCGGCAAAATCAGCTTGTGCGCGAACGACGCGACCTCAATACCAACCAACTCTTGAGCGAAGAATTGGTTGCAGAAAATTATGCGCTCATGATGTACGCTCCACTTCTAAGTGCTGGAAAACAAAGTTCAACTTCTGCTTCAGATCGGAAAGATTTGCTGCGTTAACGTGAGTTAGGGTTAAGGATTTCGGAGCAAAGCAAGCCGACTTGCTGGAACCGAGGGGTTTGCTCCCCCTAACCGATAGGGCATCCCCCTTGAAAAAGGGAAGTGGATTCTCCCCCCTTTTTTCAAGGGGGGCTGGGGGGGATCCTTGGGATGTATAGCGTTTCAGGGTTTCTTATCCTGAATTCACGTTTTGTTAGCCTGTCAGGTTGAGATGTTTGAATTCAAAAGTATAGAATCATTTTTGTACGCGTTCCCAAGCTGACAAAATTGGGCGGACGAGCCAGTTAGAGCTGACTTTAAGCTGATGTTCTAAGGTGGGCATTCTCAACAAGTAAGCTAAACGACGGGCGACATAGGCAGGCATTCCATCCATGGCAATTTTGCCAAACATCGACATCGAGGCATCATTCACACCCAGACTAATAAACTCACCCAACGGAATGTATTGAAAAGGGAGGAGGGGATGATTGGTTATACTCGCCCAAATATTTAGCGCACAGTAGTGTGCTTGCTGATAGGCAACCTGTGCAGTGCCTGGTAAGGGAGTTCCATCGGTATCTAAACAACTGGCTAGATCGCCGATCGCAAAGAGTTCGGGGTGCGTCTTGACTTGCAGGGTTGGTTCGACGGTAATCTGACCCATCGGCAAACGACGATCGAGGGGCAGCTTTTGAATGAGTTTAGAGAACCGCGTCCCCACTGTCCACATCACAATATCAACGGGGAGGGTATCGCTGCCTGCTTGATAATCCAAGGTGATTTCCGTTTCGCCTACCTCTGAGACGCTGGTAGAGAGATCTTTCCAAACGCCCCGCTTTGATAGCGCCTGCTCGGCAGCGACGCGATTGGGCTCTGGCGAACCTGATAAAATTCTGTCATTGCGATCGACGAGGCGAACTCTTCCTCTTTCTTTGAGGCGATCGGCAATTTTACAGGCAAGTTCCACACCGCTACTACCCGCCCCTGCAATACAGACGCGAATCTTGCCTCGGTCGGACTTTTCTAATTCCTCTAGCCGATGGATTAACCGATTGGCATCCGCAAGGGTACGAAAGGGAATTGCATATTCCGAGGCTCCCGGAACGAAATCAATCGGTGTTTCGCCCCCGATCGCTAAGAGCAAGCGATCGTAGTGAAGATCGGCAGACTGACCTGAGGCATCGATGCGAACATGGCGATCGTTCAGGTCGATATCTGTCACCGTGGCTTGAATAAATTGAATCCCTTTACCCTCAAGTAAATCGGCAAAGGGTGGTGCAATTTCCCATGCTTGCAATTCCCCCGTAATCAACTCGTACAGCATGGGGGTAAACATGAAGCGATCGCTCTTATCGATCAAGATAATTTCTGGGGTTTCTGCCCAAGGCAAGCGCACTAAGTTGAGGGCAGTATAGAGACCACCAAAACCACCGCCAAGGATACAAATTCGTGACATGGGAATAAGCGCTAACCTTTTATTGCATGGATCTTACTATGCCTATTCTAACGGTCAGATAACTTTTCGCGGTGACAGCAGTTTTGCAGATCGCCATCCCCGCAATTTATCGCCCTACCCTATAGGTCTATACGCCTTTAAAGCAAACATCCTGCACCTCTTGAGCAGAGAGGGGTTGAGCCTGAGGAAGCGATCGCGGCGGCTGTTGAGCCGTACCAATTTGCGTTAAACCAATGCCAAACAAGATCGCGCCTGCCCCAATGTATTGCGCCATACCAGGAGTTTCTCCCACGATCGCATAGGCAGCCAAAATCCCAATAATCGGACTAAAAGAACTGGCAAGGGAAACCTCTGCCGCTGTGTTTTTTTTGAGTCCAGACAACCAACAGATCTGTCCGCCTACCACAATTACAGCCCCATAAAAAATCATCCACTGCCAAAGTAAGGGAGAGAGCGCCTCGGCAAAATGTTCAAAACCAAACAAGATTGTCGCAATGATAAAGAAAACGAGCGTACCTAACGCCGTTTTATAAATTGTGAAAATCCCCACAGGAATTTGCTTGAGCGTGATTTTACTCAAAAGGATGGCGATCGCCAGACAGGTAGCACCACCGATCGCTTGCAGCTCTCCTTTACCGACTTGAAAGCCGCCCATACTGACAGCGCTACTGCCTACCTGCTGCAACACAATCGTCAAGACGACTCCGACAAACGAAGCGATCGCCCCCGCAATCACCCAACCATTCACCCGTTCTCGTAAGATCCAGATCGCTAACGCCAAACTGAGCGGTGGTTCGATGCGTCCAATCAGCACGACATTATTCACGAGCGTATTTGAAAGTGCGGTAAAAAATAAGGCAGGCACGAGGACACTATCCAAAATCGCAATAACTGTCATGGCGCTCCAATCCTGTTTTGAGAGCTTGGCAAAGTTGGAAGGATTCAGTTCTCGAAAATAGATCGCTAGCATCACCAACAACGCGCAGAGATTTCCCACAAACAAAACATTACAAAACGAGATCGGGTTATGCCCACGCACGAGGTTGTGCATGCCAATTTCAGATAGCCGATGGACGATTGAACCAGAAGCCGCAAAAATCAAAATTGCGAGGATGAGATAAGCCCTTCCCGGAAAGCGATCGGCTAAATCTGAGATTTTGGTAGGTAAGCTAGGCATATGTTTCAAAAAATGTCTGTTTCTAAGAATTTGGAATTCAGGCTTCCAACGTCAGCGAAGCCGCAAATTGCACTTGCATCTCTAAGCTCGTATTGGGCGCAACATAAATCAAATCCTCCCCTGTATTCATAGCATTACGCGGGGCAGTCCAAGGCTCTAGACAAACATAATCTTTACCCTTAATTGCCCAAAACACTAGTGTGGTGTAGTGCTGGTCGAAGCTGAGCATCAAGGATTGATTGCCAGTATCAAAAATTTGCGCCGAGCTACCCGATAGGGGACGAAAGCCCAGGTCAATTTGGTCTTGCGAAAAGTCAAATCCGCCAGCATAGGTCTGCGTGGAATGGGAGACATGATCCCAATATTGCGTTGCGGGCAAATGGAAACTCAGTTTGCTTTTATCGGTAGCGAGAAAGTAGGGATGTAAGCCCGATGAAAAGGGCATGGACTCAGCAGAACGATTGGTATAGCGTTGGTGAATCGTAAGTGTATTTGACTGAAGTGTATAGGTGAAAGCGAGATCGAAGTCAAAGGGATACCCCACAAGGGTTTGAGGGTTACTACTTAAGGTCAAGGTAATGCTTGTAGAATCTTCAGAAGCATTCAAGGAATTCTCATCGACTTGCCAAGCCAAATCCCGAGCAAAGCCGTGTTGCTTTAGGGTATAGATGCGATCGCTGTGGGTATAGGCATCATCGGGCATGTTGCCGCAAATGGGAAATAGAATTGGAATGCCGCCACGAATGCTCAGCGATGGATTGGCAAATCGTTCCGCATCCAAATAGAGCAACTCGCGATCGCCGACACACCAACTGGTAATAATACCGCCGCGCTCTGGTACGACCTCGAGCCGAGCCAGATGGTTGGGGTCTTGCAGAATGTAGGTTTTGAATTGTCTCTGCGCGATCGCAACGGCAGCGTTTCCTTTTAAAGGTTGTAGTTCAGGCATAAAAATATTCCCAAAATAACTGATTCCTGAAATTAATACTGGGGAATTGAAGAATCGACAATTTCTGCATAGGCAGCGATGCCACCGACGATGTTTTTAACATTGGTAAAACCTTGACCCATAAGCCATTGGCACATCTGAGCCGATCGCATGCCATGGTGGCAGAGTACGAGGGTTTCAGCATGGGGATCGAATTGCGTTGGAACCTTGGGAGCCCATTCACCATATTGGCTTAAAGGAAGATTGGTAAAGCCCTCGACAAAAGCGATCGCAATTTCCTCAGGTTCGCGCACATCGATCAGTTGCAGATTGTTGCGATCCTCTGCCATGCGACGGGCTAACTCCTCAACCCGAATCTGTGGAATCATTTGACCTGAAGAATAAGATGATGACATTTCTGTTTAATAAAGTAGCTTGTATCGTCTTTTATTCTGTCAGATTATTCAGTTCTTTGCTAACATCTTTGATTCATTTCTTTTAACTCTACTCCCAAGCTTGTAGTTCAGTAGCAATATCCCGAATCAGAGCCAGAATGCGATCGCGGCGGGCTTCAAAGTTGGCAGCAATCCAGATAAATACGATGCCAGCAAAGATTCCCAATGCCCAAATCAGCAAGGAATATTTAGTCACGAATATAGACACTTGGATCAGAATCACAGTGATGAAGGCGATCGTACCGACATAGAGATAGGAACGCACCCGCAAAGTCAATCCTGCCAGAATGAAAGCCAGCCCAATACCGATTGCGACCCATGCCATGCCGAGATTGTCAGGGGATTGAATTGCCGCCGAAGCACAAATAGAACCCGTTCCCAACAGACGTAGCATATGTCGTTGTTCCCTTGCCTCAGGAGCTGAGAGCGAAGGATCGACTTGGACAACATAGAGTAGAGAAAAGCCAAGCGTCGCAACATACCAGAGAGAATTCGTGAGCTGGTGTTGGTGATAAAACTGCATCAATGCCCAGTTCACCAAGATCAAACTAACATAGCTAATTCGGATCGAATTCTTGACTCTTGCTACCCAGCTATAAAAAGCCGCCACAATAAACAAACTGGGAATCGAAATGGATATCGCTGTCGTTATTACGCTCAAACATGGCAGTACGATCGCCGAACGATGCCAAGGTTTGTTACTCCAACCCCAAGCATCCCAAGGCGCAAGCTGGATGGGAATACATACGAAACAAGCGATGGTAGCGGCATAGGGGCGCAGAATATTCACGATAAAGAGCGAGTCAGGAAATGCGAAGTAGAGGAGATATATGCCTGTTACGATTGCCATCGAAATTCCCGCATACACCCAAAATTCAGCCGCAGCTAGATCGGCGCGATCGCGCCCACTGACCAATGCGTAAATGGTTAGAACCAAGGCAGCACAAGTTCCTAAAACTCCGCCAAACTGACTTGGTAGCAGAAATGACGCAAAAATCGTTAGTCCCACACCCATAAACCAATGGATGTTTCCGATAATTCTTAGTTCTCTGCGCTCCAATCGCAAGTAAGGGATCAACAAGGAAGACAGGAGTCGATAGACGATCGCGATCGCCGTAGCCGCAATTGCCATCAACACCAGACCATCTCCTATACTGCCACCTGTACTGAGGGACAATTGATAGATCAGTAATTCGTAAATGGCAAGGGTGATTCCGACGATCCCAAGATAAGTTAGCCCTTTCCATTCTGGTTGGCGACGACCAATGCCGATCGCGATCGCAGACGTGCCAAGCGTAACGAAACCCGTCCAGTCGGTAAATACATGCAAGCGTAACAGCGTTCCCAAAAAGCCAAAAACTAGCGGTAGAACGTGCCAAGCCTGAGGAAATCTCGCCCATCCCTTACGTGCCAACCATAAATCTCCAAATAACTGGGATGCAAGACCTAAGGCGATATTGGCGATCGCAAACGCAGTTAAGGAACCCTGCATTAAACTAACTGTCGCATAAGTCAGTAATTCTAATCCCCCACCCACAAAATAGATTGCCCATCCTTTCGCTTCAAAAATTGAGCGATAGAGCATTGTTAGGGTAATCAAGCAAGTTGCCGACAAAAATCCATTGGGGAGAAAATGATGAAAGGTATAATTTGTGATTACCCAGAACGTGAGAAATATATAAACTGGAATTACCAACGCTGTTGCCCAGCCATCTAAGACACGACTATAAATCTTTGGCAAGATGCGATCGGAATTGGGATCGGAATTAGGATTGGAAGCTTGATGCCTAAGCCCATGCCGAATTGCTAACAAAACTATGGCAGTAATTCCAGCGCTATTCATCAACAAATTGAATCGATCGATTAATTCATAATGGCTACTGAATTGCCAAAGTAACGAGCCAACTAAACTGACCCCAAATCCCACAGCGATCGCTGCCTCTCCTAATTCTTGGCGCTTCAGCGTATTTACCAGCATCAGCACAAATCCTATACCCAAACCGATTGCTCGAGTTTCCATTTGTGGAAACGTCAAAGCCTGTAACAGGAAGAGCGATAGGATGCTGAGACTAGTGGATGAGGATGCTTGTGGGAAATTACGGATATATCCCAAAATTGTTAAAGTTAGGGGTACGATCGCCCAAATCATGCTTCGCGTTAAGAGCGTAGAATCGCGAAAGCCCTGAATCAAGAGTAAGTAACTCAAGCCAGCTAACAAAGTACCTAGCGCCCAAGCACTCTGTCGCCAAATCTGCAATCTTGGAGAATTGAGTTGTAATAGGGCAGAAAATCCCCACTCAACGATTGCTAAACCCAAACTCAACATGCCCCAATCCCAGAGTTTTAAATTTGGGAAGCAGAAATCGCCGATCGACGAGATCGCCCCTAAGCCTACAATATGCGTAAAGTAGATTAATTCTTTGACAGCGCGATCGCGGCGAATTGTTACTGCAAATAGTGTCACAAACGAAAGTCCTAGATTGAGCGATCGGGTGACTGGACTGAGAAAACTCAAACAGCTAAGCAATACCCCCAATCCCAAAGATAACGTTTCACCCAACTTTGCCAAGGAATGCCGCTCTGACCGTCGCAAGCGATCGGATAAAAACAGACTCAGAATGACATAGGGAAATATAACAATACCCAAGAGCGGCAGAGGTGTATCTATTCTCGCCAAGGACATCCCCCAATTAACTACATCGGTTCTCATTTGAAGGGGAAGAAGTTGGAAAGCCAGACAAAAAGTTTGTAACGCGATCGCAAAGATCGCCGCTAAATCTATCCCCTGCCAATGACGCTGCAATCTTTCAAACAGTAGGAATAATGCCAAAATGCTCACAGCTACAGCCTGCCAAGGAAACTGCGCTCCCACCGATACGCCCCAACCAAGTAATAACAAGCCTGCGGCAATGGGGAATTGGGGCTGAGGATCTTTCCCTTCCGCGTTCTGTCGTCGATTGAGCTTGCTTGCCATCCAACCGCAAATGCCAAGGGCTAACCCCAAATCGGTGATGCTAACTCCTGCGATAAAAATAGCTCTAAACAGTAAAATCAAGGTGGTATAGGCAATCGTAATCTCACCTAAAGATAATTTGGTGCGATCGCTTGCTTCTCGTTCCTTTTGCTGCCAAAAAAAGATCAGGGATGTCCCTACTGTTCCGATGTAAACGGCTATGAGTGGATAGCCAGCTATTCCCCAGCCGATGTGCAATAAACTCAGCCCCACGCAGTTTAAAGCCGTAAGTTTAGATGCTACCTGTTGCTTGAGTAAAAGAAGGGTAATGCCAGAGAGCATGACCGCTGCGATCGCGCTCTCAATCAAGCCTACTGAATTGCTCAACAACTGAAAGCCATCGATCGCCCAAAAGTTAACGGGAATCACCAATAAGGTCAAAATCTCTAGGGTGCGTGTTGTCAGGCTCAGTTTTTCCTGCCTGCCCGTCCATAGGCTCACAACCCAAAAAGCTAAGGTATAGCCCAACAGAATTGCAAATTGTCCTTGGGGTGGAAATTGATTCCACTGACTTGCTGCGAGTACTCCTGATGAAACCACCACCAAAAATACGCCCAAGAACAAAAGCCAAATGGTACTGAATTCTGAAATCAGGGATTGCACCATTTGCGCAGAGCGACTGGGATGATGCACTGGTACTACAGGTCGAGGGGAGGGAGGGGGAGAATTTCTAGTCGAAACGTTGGAGGTCGAACGCGTTGGCTCTAGTTCAGGCAAGTCCTGTGTTAAAGATTGCATTGAGGCTTCGGTAGGATGTGTCCTTACGGAAGTCGCTTCGGAGAAGGTAGGGAGATCCCTACTAAACCGAGTTCTGCCCAGTAGTCTGACATATTCATCGGTAAGTAAGCCCATTTGTAACCATAGATCTAGCCCTAGCAAAATATTGTCGTTGAGCTTGGCTACTACGATTAAACGATTTCCTTGCAGTCTGGTATTGCGCCATCGCAGATCTAGCTCAGAGATCAAGTCCCATTCAAACCATGCCTCAATGCCCTTTAGGACAACAGCATAGGGAACTGCGATCTCAAAATCAAGACGTAGATACGTCAAAGATTCTGAATTCATAACAATACCTCCAAAGGAAGTGGCTCGCTATGATTATCAGTGGCAATCGGCTAATTTTTGAGGTTAGTGTGTGACAGTTTACAAACTGGTCTCGGATATGTCTGGAATATTATTCCTTTAGCCCATAGAGTCAGCACCTACTACTGCACCGATGCCAAAAAAAGGCGAGTAGATCGCGGTGGAAGAAAGAATTCTCGTGACTTTAGTTGGGAGGTGTCAAAACATCTTAGGTGGAATGTATTCTTTAGGGATTTGCCTCTCTAGCCATTTTCGTACCGAAGGAACCTGTGTCGCTGCCAAGCCACTGCCTAAGAGAAACATCACACAGACCAATAGGATTAGGAATCCTCGACTGGTCTGTTTGGCTACCACCTCTCCTAGTTCCGTTTTTTCAGTGTTTATGTCTTCTGATACTTCTGTATTACTAACTTTTTGGGCAGAGGTCACCAATGCAGACGTTGGATTGATAGGCTTAGCTTTTGTTCTAACTTCAGCGATCGTAACATCTCTATTAGATTCTAGTGGAACTGTTTGTAGGACTGTTGCCAGCTCTTCCTCTTCTTTTCGATCTTCTTCAGGATTAGGCTTAGCAAGACGACAACGCATCAGTGCCAACGTAATATTGTCATGCCCGTTCAGATGATTTCCCTCCTTAATTAGCTCTTGACAACTGCGATCGAGGGGTTTGTCCTGTGTCAAGATTGGGCGAATATGTGACTCTTGAAGCATATTGACGCGATCGAAGTCGCTTAACCCATCGGAACAGAGTAATAGCAAGCAGTCTTCGTCGATGATGAAACGTTGGACTCGCGGCAAGAGCATATCTGAGGTTCGAGTTCCCAAAGCTTGAATCAGCGCCCCGCCATCAATGCGCTGTGTAGCATAGGAATAGAAGTTGTAGCCAAGAATAGACTCACGGGTAGCCACATCATCATCGAGGCTGACTTGACGGCAGTTTTTGCTATCAATCCAATAAATACGACTGTCTCCAACATGGACGATATAGACCTCGTGGTGAGGTTTTCCTTGAGGGGCAGGAATCACAGCCATCACCAAGGTTGTCCCCATGCGCTGTTGGGCTTGCCGTTTTTGTTGATCGTTCAGGGCAACAATTTGGTTGTTTACCACCCGCACGATCGCTTCAAGTTGAGCAATAAATCCATCAGCTGAGAAAGGCTCTGAATCCGTTTCAACTTGGCGCAGCAAAATCTGAAGCTGTTGTTCTAGGGTTTTAATTGCCATCGAGCTTGCCACTTCGCCACCCTCATGACCGCCTAAACCATCACAAATAATGGCGACGCGATCGCGCAGCATCCCATTTTGTTGCGATCGCTTTTGGCGTTTGGGGTCGGGGTAGCAAGTATCTTCGTTGTGGTCGCGTCTTTGCCCTTTATCGGTAGCGCTAGCAATCCGAACGGTGAGGGGTAAGGTTTGTGAAACCTGCGCTGATAACTGGTCTAGAAATGCGATCGCGCTGGTAATGTTATGGTCACCACGCCCTAAATCGTAAAAAAACTCAGCAATGGGTTCGGCAATCTCTGGTTTTGCCCGATCCAGCCAATGTACCCATAGATCTCCGAGTTGGGTTAATGTCACTGGGGTATCATCAGCTTGCAATTCTAAAAGTCTCAACCAAGCACCATCTACCCTCAAAAAATTAGCGTTGAGCAGTGTTTTGGTCATATTTTGCTCGGCAAGGGGTTGCCATAGCTGTAAAACCTGCCACAGCCAGTTAACTTGTCGTAAGGGTGTGGCTTGCCCCCAACTTGCTTCTAAGGTCGGTAAGAGCTTACCTGTGGAATCGATGGGGGCATCTTCGAGTAATAACACCTCTGAGACACCCAACTCTTCGCCAAACCGTAATAGTCCATAGGGGCGGGGTAAGTGCATCACTAGCCGAGATAACCTGAGATAAGAAACCACATCGTTGGGAAACTCGTCAGGAATTTCGGGCAGCTTAAAACTTTGCGTATCAACCACAATTTGAGAATCTATGACACGATAGCGATCGCCTAGCATCGATCCTTGAGGAAATGCTTCCGTATCTATCCCTACCGCCCAGAGATATTGTCGCGGAATTACCGTAGATTGATCCTGCTTATTCATAGGGAAGTATACGATCATTCAAAATCTCAGAATTATCTCACAGATGGGATCTCAAAACACTTGTCTAACCTGATACTAGAATTCTGGTCTAATCTGAGTATCCTAGTAGAATCAGACTTTATTTTAAACAAAACATAATTTTATTTTTTAGTTTTCACCATATTAACCTCCATTTCGATTCATCCAAAAATCTATGAAGACAAAGCTGAACGCTAGAGAACAAAAAGTTCTGTGGGCGACGATCGACTGTTACATCGCAAAAGCTGAACCAGTTGGCTCAAAAGCTTTGTTAGAAGGGTACAACTTTGATATTAGTTCTGCCACGATTCGTAATGTTATGAGTATGCTAGACCGTTCGGGTCTGTTATACCAGCCCCATACCTCCGCAGGCAGAGTCCCCTCTGACTCAGGCTATCGGGTTTATGTAGACGAACTGATTAACCCTTCCAGCGAACTGACGGATAATGCAGCTCAGATGTTGCAGAGCAAAATGGGCTTATCTGGGAATAACAGCCTAGAGCAAATTTTACGGGGTGTGGCGCAAATTTTGGCAACTCTAAGTGGTTGTATTGCCTTGATCACTGCGCCTGATATGCAAACGGTCAAGATTCGTCACTTGCAATTGGTGATGGTCGATACCTGCAAAGTTATGGTGGTCGCTGTGAGTGATGCTTACCATACAGCATCGGTAATGATGGATTTGCCCTCAGAGACCAATGCCGATCTGCTAGAAGCAGAGCTGCAAATTTTAAATAATTTTCTCAATACACACTTGCGAGATAAGCGTTGGTCAGATCTAACTAGTACTTTGCAATGGCACGAACTAGATAGTAAGTTTCAGCAGTACGCTACGTTATTGCAACAGTCTTTGCAGCAGTTGATGCGAATTTACAACCCCGTTGCAGTCGGACATTTTTTCATCAGTGGTATGACAGAATTGCTTCGTCAGCCCGAATTTACCCAACTTAGCCAAATCCAAAGCGTGATCCAACTTTTAGAGGCCGATCAAGCTTCTTTATTGCCCCTAATTTTCGATCGACCTGAGTCTTCACAGCCAAATAGCGTCACCGTGAAAATTGGCTCTGAAATTTCGCTGGAACCAATCAAGCATTGCACCCTGATTTCTACGACCTATAGCTGCGATCGCACCCCTGTCGGTAGTGTTGGTGTTTTAGGTCCAACCCGTCTCGATTACGAACGCGCGATCGCTTCCGTGCAGGCTGTGGCAACCCATCTCTCAGAGTTAATTGGGCAGTGGTAGAGACTTTATGAACTTATATTAAAATCCTTGCGCTTTAGCGTCTGATTTAATACTCTAAATACAGGCACATAGAGATAAAAGGTTTTGGGCAGTGCCTCCTTCCCAAGCCAGTTGCAGAGCTAACTAAGCAAGTTATTTCTTATTAGTTTTGTCTTTTTTTGGTTTGAGTACATTTACTGATTTTTCCTTGGTGGTTAATTATCGTAGGTGTTACTAGCCCTGTACTGCTATTTGGTTTTTCTGTCTTGTCCTCTGTTAGTTAAAGTTGCGTCTAAGCTCGAAGGGATTTAGGTAACGTGATTGATACAACGGGGCAAGGAGGATGGAAAGCCAAGTTAATTATGAAGTGTCATAGTAGTAGGCAGGTTAGTAAAGTCAGGTAAGGCAATTGCTAGAACACTTTCCCTTTATTGCTCAATAGTTCTAGGGGATTGCTGGGAAAAGTTAGAAACGAAAAGATCGAGAGGCAAGCGACTCAAGTTAATTGAGGAAGAGAAAGTACGGTTTGTCGAGTTAGTAAACTGTAGTAAACCCTAGTAATAATTCAATAGTGATTTATATTTTTGCGTGAGTCTGGTAGCCTTCTATCGGACTCACTGAGTTTTTATAAGGGTTCTTTGTAAAGGCACTTGGTAAGGGCAATTTGTAGTGCGATCTCTCAACCAAAGCCAAAGGGAGCCTGTCGTATCGAATCTATGTGTTATCTCGCGATCCCAAACAAGTTTTAATTTATTTGTAGCGCAGGCATCTTGCCTGCATAGGCATAAATCTTCTAAGCAGTGCTGTTGCGATCGCTGAGGCAGCAATCAAAGAATTTTAGATATTTAGAATAGGTTTTTGTAAGTGCGATCTAGCACCACAGAATATAAACATATGTTAAAACGCTTGCATTTCTAAGGAATTGTTTCTATTGTATTCATAGGCACATATAGATAAGTGGTTCTGGGCAGTGCCTCCTCCCCAAGCCAGTCATAGAGCTAATTAAGCAATATCTTTCTAATTAGTTTTACGTCATTTAAGCTCAGGTACATTTACTAATTTCTTCTTGGTTTTTGATTGCCGTAAATGTTACTATCGCTGCGTTACTATTTGGTTTTTCAGCTTCTTATTTTCTGTTGTTTAAAGTTAGGGCTATGCTCATAAGAGCCTAGGTAAACGAGATAGCTACAACGATGTGAGACTGTTTGAAAGCAAACCTAAATATGACAGATAAAGATGAAGTGTCATAGTAGTAAACAGGGTAGTATCGGCAGGTGAAGCAATTGCTAGGACGTTCCTTTAGAGACTTTTTAGTTCTAGGGATTTGCTGGGAGTTAGAAATAGAAAGACTTAAAGACAAGCTACTCAAGGTTATTGAGATCGGAAAGGATAGTTCGTTCAATTAGCGACCTCTAGTAAACCCTAGTTAACCTCTAATAGTGATTTATATTTTTGCATGAGTCTGGTAGATCCCTACCAGACTCATTGAGTTTTTATAAAGGGTATTCTTAAGAGCATGAGGCGATCGCTAGGTTCGTTGCAATCATAGAGCGATCGCGGTTAGCATAGTTTTAGTACAGGCTCTAGCAGGAGGTAGAAATGCTCGAACTTGAAGCTAAACAACAGACTAAAATTAGTAATTGGGTTACTGCTACTTGGGATGAATTTACCAAAATCACAGCAGATCCTGCCTATGCAAAAGCTAGGTGCTATTACAATAATGGTCAGATGAGGATTGAAACAATGCCAGTGGGGGCAGATCATGCTAGTGACAATGGAATTATTCACTTTGCGATCGGTCTGTTTTGTACGCTCAGAGGCATTCCCCATAAAGGACTGATCAACTGTAGTTATCGCAAAAATGGTATACGCGAGTTTCAACCAGATATCTCTTACTACTTGAATGAAAACTTACAATCTGCGCCCTTTGGTAGTTCGGTGGTAAATCTCGATCAAACACCAGTTCCCGATCTAGTGATTGAAATTTCACACACAACGTTGACAGATGATAAAGAAGCGAAGCTTTTGCTTTACCAAGATGTAAGCGTTCCAGAGTATTGGTTAGTCAATGTTGAAAAAATGGAAATTTTAGCTTTTAAGATTGCCAATCGCGATCGCGAGAAAATTACCCAATCTCAAGTTCTGTCAGGTTTAGAAATTTCTATTCTAGAACAAGCTTTACAACGCAGTCGTCAATCCGATCAGAGCAAAACTGGAGCTTGGCTATTGTCACAGTTTCAGTGAGAAATAATTATATTTTTTCAGATCGCTTTACTCATCAGCAAAGTAATCTGAGTCAATTTTTTTAATTTCGTAGGTTGATACGGTTGAGACTGCCAAGTTGTAGTCGATCATATACTGGGCAAGTTGTTCACCATCAATCAGGACGATTTTGGCAGCATTTTTAGGAGCATATTCCTTGGCATCTTTTGTGAAAGTTGATGTTGTAATAAAGATTCCTTTATTTGCTCCTTGTCCTGCTAAAGCCCCCACAAACTTTTGAATCTCCGGTCGCCCCACTGAGCCTCCCCAGCGTTTTGCTTGAATGTAGATTACATCTAGTCCTAATTTGTCTTCCTTGATGATGCCGTCTATGCCCTCATCACCACTCTTTCCGATCGCTTTTCCAGCATCTTGAATCGAGCCGCCATATCCCATCTTAACGAGGAGTTCAACGACTAGAATTTCAAAAAAACTAGGCGTACAACTTTTTACCTTATCCAATAACTCTTGTGCCAAAGCTTGTCTGATCTTTTGATAGGCAAAGTCCAGCATTTCATCTGGAGTATCCTGAGTTACCTGCTCTTCAACAACATCAACCACTTTCTCAGTACCGTTTGAAACACCCACAAACTCTAAATATTCTTTAAACTGTCTTAAAAACTTTTGATCGATCCTTGTAGGGCTGCTTTTTAAAACTTCAAGTCCTCTGGCTGTAATCTTAATAATCGACCTTTTAGAAGATTCCAATAATCCCGCTTTTTTAAGGTGTGTACTTGTCCAACCAACACGATTATTTATAATCCTTTGTTTCCCGCTAGGTAAAAGTTCACGTTTCTCTTCATCGGATAGCTTAAATTCATCGATCAAATAATCAGTAACTTCTCTAAACGAATGCTCTTTTCGATCGCTAGAAAACTGCATAAAAGGAAGCATCAAGGTTTGAAAGTCGGGAATTGCCATATTGTTTGGATTTTGTCATGCCGAAACGAGATCTTTACAAATTCGTCAGAAGTTGGTGATGAATTAAAGCGCGATCTTTGAGTGAAGA
The DNA here is from genome assembly GCF_036349135.1 of Tumidithrix elongata BACA0141. Lineage (NCBI taxonomy): Bacteria > Bacillati > Cyanobacteriota > Cyanophyceae > Pseudanabaenales > Pseudanabaenaceae > Tumidithrix > Tumidithrix elongata. The sequence continues at coordinate 10,145 of NZ_JAZBJZ010000044.1, read as the reverse complement.
AATTTGGGTGTGACTCAAGGGATCGCCGTTGGCAAACTGTTCTATCCATGTCATTGCGATCGCGTGCGGATCGTCGGGTAAATCTGCCAACTCCCATCCAGGAATATCCTGATCGTTCATCAAGCGTGAAACCTTGGGATCGTAGCTAATTGCAGAACATCGACAGCCCTCAGCCGCCGCCATAATCAAACCGTGATAGCGCATGGCGATTGCCATTTCTACACCGTGAAAAATCCCTTTGAGCGATCGGGGGTTCTCATCGATCAAAACCATGCTTTGTTCGGGTATAGCCCCATGAATTTGCTCCGCGATCGCCAGATCTTTACTCGGCTGAAATGGAATCAGTAAGAGATAAGTATCCGTCGTTTTTTGAAGGTATATAAGCGCCTCAATCACATTGGCTAAACGTTGGGCGGTTAATAAGGGATGCGATCGTAACATCACCGCAATACGCGGCGCAGGGACAGAAGACAGATGGTGAGGATGTTCGGAAGTTAGCGCCCAAACTGGATCGGGAGCCATCACAGATGGCACAGACCAATCCGCGAGCAATTGTGCAGACCCACCATCCCGCACGCTGACGAGACTGCATCGCTGAAAGGCTTGTTTGGCGATCGCCCGACTCAGTCCCCGATTTAAAGGCCCAATGCCTTGCGCCCAAGCTACGGTTTTGAGACCCATGCCATAGGCCAGCCCCATCAAGCCCCCGTAATAAATTGGGTTTCTAGCACTGGTAACATCTTGCATGAGGCTTCCCCCACCCCAGATAAAGATATCCGATCGCTTTAAGGCTTTGATGAGAGCAAAGACAGAATAGCGATCGCAGGCCTCTACCTGATGGAGCTTTTCTGTGGCTTTGGGATTCGCAGAGAGAACCAAAGGCTGAATTGTTGGCGGTAACATTTGTAGTAAAGCTGCCAATAGGGCTTCATCCCCTGCATTTCCCATGCCATAGTAGCCACATAAAACAGCCTGTTGCATATCTCACTCCACCTTGATAACCTCATTGGCATGAGGGCATTTTCTCATTTTACGAGAGCTTTCTCACGACTTAATCAAAGACTTGGCTCGCTTTTTATAGGCAGACATTTGTTGGCGAAATTTTTGTATGGGTCTATAAATCGTGAAAACCAATCCTGCCAAGCTTCCTATGGAAATCAGAGATACAAAAAGATTTGCTGTTTCCGATTTTGCCGTAATTGCTAAACTGAGCGTGAGAAGAGAAGCCGTGCCTAAAAGTTGAAGAATAAAAGAGCGCAGCAATCTTTTCTGAAAACAAGCTCCAACCATTACGGTTGCCGCACTGCCCGTCAGAAATCCCACCCAAATTGCCACACCAATTAAAATCCCCCACACCCCTGCAAAACCTCCATAGGAATCTTGAACTGTTTGACCATGTTCTTCCAAATACCCACTGTAAACAGTGGCGATCTGCCAAAAGCGCATGACCACCCAAGACCAAGCTCCAGCAATCACCCAAGACCCTAAGAGCCCCCCTCCGATCGCAGATACGGTGATGTTCCAATCACATCTTTTTGCTAGATTGACCGTGACAGCGCCCAAGCCAATGCCCAACAGCAACCAAAGCCATGTTTTTGATAAGCCCCATACACCAGGAATCGTCAGACAACAAAGGAGAAAGATAGCGATCGCCCCATAGGGCAGGGTGGGTGCGCTAGGGATAAAGGGTGCTGTTCTCAAGGAAATAGGCACTAATACAGCGGTTTCAGCAGCATTGGAATTCAAAACAATCTGGCGTTGAAATAGACTATTTGCCATGAGGCGATTGGTTTGGAGGATGACATTACAGTTTATGCAGTTGCCACTAAAGCGAGAGGGCTCAATCGTAATCCAAGCATATAGATCGTAGGGATGGGGAATAACCGACCAACTCCCTTCTAAAAGTGCCTCAGGAATGGGGTTTGTCACGGTCATGGTCTGTACCGAGGTTTCATCAATCTCGGTTGCCAGGTAATGTAACTGCTGGTGGCTGAGCCTCACTTCGGGCAAGCGATTCAACCCAATGGTTTCGAGTTCTGCGATCGCCGTTTTCGCATCAGGATAGCGATATTTGGAATTTGGTTTTACTAGCTTCTCTAACCATTCCCTTAAGCCAAGATTGATGTGGGGAATGCGATCGGCGAAGACAACCGCGCCATGCTCGTAGAGATCTCTGACATTTGCAGATTGAGTACCTGTCAGCAAGCAGATGAGCGTGACACCCAACCCATAGAGGTCTGTCGCAGCGGTCAATTCCCGATCGCGCCACTGTTCGGGAGCCCAAAAGCTGTATCGCTCTGCCACAAGTTGCATGGAATCGCTGCGATCGCGAAATAAGATCGCCTCAAACCCAATCAGATAAACGTGATTGAAACTGAAATCGATCAGAATATGCTCGGATCTAATATTCTGATGAACGATCGGTGGATAGTGGCTTTCGAGATAGCTCAGAATCTCTAAGACTTGGATGGCGATCTGTTTGACACCCTCTAGGGGAAAGTCTGATAGGCTGGCTAAGGTTTCAGCTTCTTGATATGCCTGCACGACACCATAACTAGATTCTGTAAAAAAGATCCCGTGATATTTGGGAATGCCCCTATGTTCTAATCCCTGTAGAAGTTCTACTCCTCGTTCGATTTGGGGAAATCTTGATTGGGCGATCGCGGGGTCTTCAGGAAAGGGATAGGTCGCGATCGCGACGGTTTCTTGCCTGTGAATATCCGTAGCAAGATAGGTCAACCCATTCAAGTAATTGGGCGCTAGTTCTCGGTGGATTTGATAGCCATACAATGAGAAATCGGGTAGGTCGCTCATAGCCTAGATCGCCTCAAAAGCCTAGGACTATTCAAGCACGATTTAGGATGGGGGTGGGATATTTACCAAACTTGGGGGAAAACTTGAAGTAGAAGCTTGAAATAGGGGCTTTATTTCAAAAATAGCTCTTCACTGACTGTCGCGATCGCTAACATCACAAAGCCGACAATCAGCCACAGATAGAGGGGATAATCTCCCTTGCCAAACACATCCCCCAGTTGAAAAACCACCACAGTACAAATTAGAAATAATGCGATCGTAATTAAGAAAAAGGTAATGTATTTATCTTTCCGTCTGTTTCCTTTACGCGGATGATTTGACCGACTCCAATTTTGTGCTGCGATCGTGCGTTTGAGCGGATATCTTTCAACTTCGCGATCGAAGTTTTGGGTATGAAACTGACTTAATTGATTGACTGGAATTCTTTGCTCGGTAGGGGGACTATAAAACTCAGTTTTGGGGCTGGAAAACCTTTCTAACTTTGTACTACGCCCTAATTTACCCTTGAGTTGTTTTTCTAAATTGACGATTTTAAGCAGAAAGATCAAACTGATAATAAAAGCCATAACGCTTAGAGACACTGCCAATTTTGACAGCATAATGATCAGTTCAATGTCTTTATCGCTAGAAAGAGTGACTGCCATGAATCGTTAAGGAAATGCCTTACTCAAGTCAGAGTATTCTGTCACTAGCAACGACAAAGCCTAACCAGAAAAAATCGTCGATCCTGTCTGAGAAAACATGAATTGAGACACAAGAAAAAAATGAGAAACAGGCTAAATTGCTTAGTAAAACAAAAGGCGGCGGGTCAATGTGGCGATTACAGCCGTAGCGCAGAGAATTAAAATTTGCCCAGGAATGGCTTGGACTGAATATTGGAAGAAAAAGGTTTGAAGTTTTTGCCAGTTGGGAACGGTCACACAAACAAGATAAACAATCCCCACAAGATGAATTGCCAACAAACCACCCAAACCACTGATTGCCATTCTGCCAAGGCTATTGGGGCGCAAAAATGCCAAGAAACCACAGAGCCATGCCCCAGGAATAAAACCTAACAGGTAGCCAAAGGTCGGCGATCGCAGATACCCCAAGCCACCCCCTTGATAAAATACGCCAAAACCACTCAATCCCAACAGAATATAGGCAATTTGGGAGAGGATTGCTGCATTTCTCCCGCCTAGACAGCCTGTGAGCAACACTGCCCCAATTTGCATGGTGACGCTAACCTGCTGCACGATCACGCTATCTCCTTGCCCAGACCAAGAAGGAATCAGCATGGAGGGTTGGATAAATGTGCTAGCAATGGTGAGCAGCAGCCCTGTCACTGCCCACATGATTTGTAAGGAGATCGGCACAAGTGTTTATAGAATTCAGCAACATTGAGTTTTGCAGCAACATAAAATCATACAGGATTTTTGCTGGCAGCATTTAGCTTTCGATCGCCGATCGCACAGTGGGTCATTACCCTTACCACTGTAAAAAGCCTGCCTCCTGCCCTTGTTCGCGTTTGAGTTTGGCATCTTTTTCTACCCACGCAATAATCTGGCTGACGGTTAACGCCTCCATCGATACACCATAATCCTTGGCGATCGGAATCAGAACTTGCATCGCGGAAATGGTCATGCGGGTTAAAAACTTTTCATCGCTCGATAGCGCTGCACCTGTGACTTCGTCGTTGCGATCGTCGGCAAAGTCCAGTTCTTCCTCTTCTTTCGCCCAATTGAGAAAAGCCGCATCTTTCCCTTTTTCTCGTCGAATCTGCGAATCTTGCTCGATCCATTGCACAATTTGACTTGGTTGTAAGGCTTCCCCAGGTATGCCATAGGCTTGGGCAATATGGGCTAGCACTCGTAATGAAGAGATTGCGATGCGAGTCATAAACTTTTCCATCGTGGATAACATCGCACCATCGATCGCGTATGCCTCCTCCATCGTTAAGAACTTCATGGAGTCCTGTTGTTGCCCCGACATCTAAATTTCTCCTATCGCATCTCAAGATTAAGTCCACCATATCAAACTCAACTATACATAAAACGAAAAAGAGCTTGATTTAAACCCCAAAAAACTGAGTTTGTGTCATCTGTTTAGGTAGGGATGACTCTATTGACAGAATCAAATAGCAAGAGGTTGCTTGTTCAGAGCTTTCGCATGAATTGGGAACGCATACAAAGCGGTCTCTTCTACGGTTACTTTTACACATATTCCCACGGGCAATAGCATTTTACTGGTCGTGCGTGCAACCAGTACCTGACCAGAAGCAGTTCGCAAATGGTAAATCAGTTCGCGTCCTAAAAAAATGCGATCGCAAATTACAACATCAGCCTGTTCGTCGGGGTGAATCTGCAAATCTTCCTGGCGAATCATCAGTTCGACCTGCGTTCCCTGCGGAATATCCTGCTGTGAAAGATCGGGTAAGGCAAAACTGCCCAATTCTGTTTCCCATAGCCGACCTCGATAGTGGGCAGTCACGAAATTTGCTTGGGTGACAAATTCAGCCACAAAACGCGATCGCGGCATTTGATAAATCTCAAGCGCTGTCCCGATTTGCTCGATATGACCGTTTTGCATGATGGCAACGCGATCGGAAATCGCAAAGGCTTCCTCTTGGTCGTGCGTGACAAAAATAGCGGATGTTCCTGCTGCCTTGAGAATATCGCGCAATTCTTGCCGCAGCTTTAGCCTGATTTGGGCATCAAGGTTGCTAAGTGGTTCATCAAGTAGTACTAGGGCAGGACGAGGTGCTAAAGCTCTTGCTAAAGCTACGCGTTGCTGTTGTCCCCCTGATAGTTGGTGGGGATAGCGATTTTCTAACCCTTCTAAGGAAACCAGTGAAATTACTTCGGTGACTCGGGATGCGATTTGGCGTTTGGTCTCAAATTTTTTATTTCCTTGCCGTAAGCCAAAGGCGATATTTTTTGCCACGGTCAGATGTGGGAACAGGGCATAATCTTGAAACACCATGCCGACATCCCTTTGCTCTGGGGGGATCCACTGGTTAAGTCCTGCAACGATCTTGCCGTTAATCTCGATGGTGCCAAGTTGCGGCTGCTCAAAACCAGCGATGAGTCTTAATAATGTGGTTTTACCGCAGCCAGACGGCCCTAAAAAAACTAAGATTTCACCTACATTCAAACTCAGGTTTATGGAAGCGACAGCAGGCGCGATCGCAGGCGAAAACTGCTTTGTTACCCCTTCTAGATGCAGAATTACAGATGGATGCATGAATTACAGAAGTTAGAGAACCTTAGGAACAATTCATGAATTGCTCCCACATACCAATCCAACCAATCAAATCGGATTGCGATACCTTACTATAATATTAATTTACTGCTAGTAATTCCTATTAAAGTTTAGCGGTTTTCAAAATTATTTACTTCTTACCGACAAAGTTTTATCGCCCTCTATGTTTGCCATCCTCCCACGGGAAAAATTAGGGAAAAAAGTGTCGCGCCGATCGCAGGTTAATCTTTGGATCGCTGTCACTGTAGCGATCGCCGCGCTAATTGCTACCCCCGTAATCGCTGTGCTGAGCCAGATTTTTACAAATTCAGGGGATGTGTGGCAGCATCTAGCTTCTACGGTTTTAGGCACTTACATCACAAATTCCCTATGGCTGATGCTGGGCGTTGGCTGTGGCGTTTTGCTGCTTGGGGTTACAACCGCTTGGCTAGTTACGATGTGTCAGTTCCCTGGTAGTCGCATGTTTGAGTGGATGTTGCTTTTGCCCTTAGCGGCTCCCGCCTATCTGCTTGCCTATGTTTACACTGAGTTCCTAGAGTTCTATGGTCCCGTGCAAACGGGGTTGCGCCAGATCTTTGGTTGGCAGAGCATGGGTGACTATTGGTTCCCCCATATTCGCTCTATGGGCGGTGCGATTTTTTTATTAAGCCTGACGCTTTATCCCTATGTTTATTTGTTGGCAAGGGTGGCTTTTTTAGAACAGTCCGTCCGCACTTTAGAGGCTAGTCGTTCTCTGGGTTGTAGCCCTTGGCGCAGTTTCTATGCGATCGCATTGCCCCTTGCCCGTCCCGCCATCAGCGTCGGACTATCTCTAGCGCTGATGGAAACCCTAAATGATTATGGCACTGTGCAGTTTTTCAGCGTGGATACCTTTACCACAGGCATTTACCGCACTTGGTTTGGCATGGGAGAACAAGCCGCTTCTGCCCAATTGGCATCGATGTTGACGATCTTTGTGCTTTGGCTAATTTTGCTAGAACAGTGGTCGCGCCGCCAAGCGCGTTATTACCAAACCTCTAGTCGCTATCAGCAGATCTCGACTTATAAGCTGCAAGGTATGCGGGCAATCTTGGCAAGCTCTGCCTGTCTCATTCCCATCACTTTGGGATTTGTGCTGCCCACAGGGCTATTGATTTACATGACTGCGACCGCTGCCCAATCGTCCATCAATGCTGATTTTTGGGAATTGAGCAAAAACAGCTTTTTGCTCGCAGCCGTAACCGCTGGACTGAGCGTTGCGATCGCGTTGGTTTTGGCCTATGGAGAAAGACTATGTGCCAATTGGACAATGCAGTTTGCTGTAAGGGTTGCTGCCATGGGCTATGCCATTCCCGGTTCTGTGATTGCTGTGGGCATTATGGCGGCGTTGGGAGGGCTGGATCGGGCGATCGCGGGTGGGCTACAGTCAGCCTTTGGCATATCGACGGGACTCCTATTTAGCGGCACATTGGTTGCCCTGATCTTTGCTTACCTAGTCAGATTTCTAGCAGTCTCTTACAGTGCCATTAGCGCTAGCTTGGGCAAAATTAAACCCAACCTCGATGATGCTGCCCACAGTCTGGGACATGGCTCAACCAGTACCTTGCTCAAAGTCCATGTGCCGATGCTATGGGGTGGTCTATTGACCGCCGCCATGATGGTTTTTGTCGATGTCATGAAAGAACTCCCCGCCACCGTAATTATTCGTCCCCCTTTTAACTTTGATACTTTAGCGATTAGGGTTTACAACTATGCCTCGGATGAACGGCTAACAGAGGCAGCCGCACCTGCTTTGGCAATTATTCTAGTGGCATTGATTCCTGTGATTTGTTTAAGTTGGCAAATCTCGCGGCGAAACGCATCCTGATAGGCATCATAGATTTTTTCTGATGTTACCTATCGATGAATCTCATTGATAGTAAATATCACTATCTAGTAAAATTACTTTTATTAATTAAGAATTACTTGCAATAATCTAATCAATTTTAGCGTGATGAAAAAGAATTTTTGGTATAGCTTACTCGCTACGATCTCCGCAGGGCTTGTGATTTTTGGATGTAGCCCCTCAACAGAAACGACAAAAAACACGACAACGCAGTCAGCTACGCCTCAAGCGATCGCACCCGCAACAACAAATCCATCGGCTAGTCAGGTTCTCAATATTTATACGGCTCGTCACTATAACTCAGATGCCGCTCTCTATGAAGGCTTCACCAAGAAAACAGGTATCAAGGTGAATAAACTCGATGCCGAAGCTGACAAGCTAATTGAACGGATTAAGAGCGAAGGTAGCAAAACTCCCGCAGACATTTTAATTACCGTTGATGCTGGCAATTTGTGGAGAGCCCAAGAAGCTGGATTGCTACAACCGATCCAATCGAAAACTCTAGAAACAGCAATTCCTGAAAGTTTACGCGATCCGCAGGGAAACTGGTTTGGGTTCTCCAAACGGGCGCGGGTGATTGTCTATAACAAGGATAAGGTCAAGCCTAGCGAACTCTCCACCTACGAAAATCTTGCCGATACCAAATGGAAAGGTCGCCTGATCATTCGTTCTTCTGGTAATGTTTACAACCAGTCTTTGGTTGGTTCAATTTTGGCTGCCAGTGATGGGGCGAAGACTGAGACATGGGCAAAGGGAGTAGTCGCCAACTTTGCTCGCAAACCTGAAGGGAACGATACCGCCCAAATAAAAGCAGTTGCTTCGGGAGTTGCCGATCTTGCGGTGGTAAACACCTACTACCTGGCACGTCTGGCAACGTCATCTAAGCCCGAAGATAAGGCAATTGCTGAGAAAGTTGGTATGTTTTTTCCCAATCAAAGCGATCGCGGCACCCATGTCAATATCAGCGGTGGTGGTGTCGTCAAAACCTCACCCAACAAAGAATCAGCGATTAAGTTCTTAGAATATTTAGTCAGTCCTGAAGCTCAGGAAAACTTTGCGAAGGGAAATAATGAATACCCTGTTGTAGCGGGAGTTACGCCTGATTCAGTTTTGGCAAGCTTTGGCGAGTTTAAAGAAGATAAGCTCAATGCTGCTACCTTTGGCAAAAATAATGCTGAAGCCCTCAAAATTATGGATCGATCGGGCTGGAACTAGTTTCTAACAGCACAAATAGGGATTTCAGCTTGTCAAAGAAATTCCTATTTGTACCCATTGATAAATTCAGTGCTCCACTTAAGTTTATTGTCCATTAAAAGAAATTATTTAAGGTGTTTAATAGGAGCGCTAGTGATTTTTTGTAATTTATTCGCAACTTCAGTTCTATGACATCTTGAAGAATCCATTTCTGCACAAAGTAGTAATACATTTCCAGTCTCAAGCACCTCAGCTACTTCAAGTAAGGATTCTTCCACTTCATCTTTTTTTGGGGGAATCCAATAATGAGATCCTGATATGTTACCAAGAGAAGCTTTTGATATATATCGGATATTTTTAGAAGCACAAAGTTCTTCAATAGCACACCCATACCACCTTCTAGTCCAAGCACGAGGGCTTAACCTTACATCAATGACGTAGGCAATATTGAACTCTTCTATATAACTAAGGAATGCATCGTAATCTTTTCTGTTCCCGTAACCAAAAGTTAAAATAGAGTTTTTAGTAGAATTGCTTTGGTTAGTCATTTTACAGGTCAAATAAACTTAAGTTTTGTGCTTTTGTGTTCTGAATAACCTTTGGTGGATAGAAGATACCTATAATCATAAAGACTTTGCTGTGATTCTTGAGATTGCCCACGATAAAATAGAGATCTTTCTTAGATAGAAATTCATCTTCTAGTTTTTGTCGCACCTTTAATATAGCTTCTTTTTCTCTTTCTTCCGCAGTAATAGCTTTAGATCTATCTCTGCATCCTCTATATAATTGAGAAATCTCCCAGTCACTTATTGTGTATGAGTGTTTAATGTTATCTTTATCAGTAAATCTATAGCCAAATTGATATGGAATTTTTTCCAATTCAACCAATGGCTCAAATAAATCACCTTGATATTGCTTAGCTAGTTGTTTGGGACTCCATTCGCGATCCGTATTTTTAATGAAATATTTTTCTATACTTCTAGCCTACATTATTCATGAGAACCCAAAAGAGAATAAAAATCAAGAAAAAAGG
>NZ_JAZBJZ010000043.1:0-41985 GCF_036349135.1 Tumidithrix elongata BACA0141 | reverse complement strand
CTCTCTTTTTATTTTCGTTTTTCGTCTCTGACTGATTTTTAGAGGTGCCCTTAAGCTATCGCACGCAAGAATACCCGTATAACTACCCAAAAGCACAACGCGATCGCCGCTATACAGAGTCTTTGCAAAAAACTGCAGCGTGATTTTTTGAAAAATCGTATTTAACGTCAGTCTCCAACGGAGGCGCACCTGCGGGAAGAGTGAAAGAAACAAAAGTATTGAATTTGTTAGGTTTCAGCTTTTACGAAAAAGTTTGTTTCTTAGGAGTTCGGGATAAGAAAAGCTGAAACCCTTTATAGGAATGTAAACCTTGAATTCGCGCTTCTTCCCAAGCAATCCGAGCCGCATAGGCATTCAAGTCCTGAGAGAGTAGGGAATGAATCACCTGTTGCATCGAAGGGTATTCAACCATGAGGGCTTGAAAAGCTGCCTGTGGGAGAAACCAAATTTCGCTGGTAGTGAGGGCGATCGCACTAGTTTGATAGGTATCTGCCTTCGTTACCAATGTATAGCCAAACAAATCTCCTGCATTTCGATAGCAAATTAGCGATTTACCAATGGGCGATCGCCGAAAGATTTCTACTGTTCCAGATTTGAGTAAGTAAACCCCTGTTGGGGTTTGTCCCTCTTGGTAGATCGGCGTTTTGGGCTCTACGCAAAAGTAATGAAAAGACTGGGCGATCGCTTACAATATTTCTGCTGGTAATTTTCCCCATACTTGGTGCTCGCTCAGCCAAAGATAACACTCGGAACTCTGGCGATCGCTTAATGGCTCAGCATGAAAGCAATCTGCTTGGAGTGGCAATGGCTGCTCTAGAACTGTAGCGATCGGCTCAGACTGACGATCTTGGGTAAATCTAGTAGTAGAGTTCATATTTTGATTGTAACTGCTACTGGGGCAGGTCTAGAGGCCGTTCAAGGCAACTGTTGTTCCAATGAGGCTTAGATTACCGCTAATCGAAGTCTTATTGAGGAGAAGGAAAGCTTCGTAATTTGTGGAAATGCCTGGATTAGCATCAAAGGTAACTAGCGTGGCATTGGGAGTTGCTGCCCCGAACGTGAAAACCCCAGACGAGCTATTGTAGCTACCCGTAAACTCTGCTATTGAGTTGTTCCCGAGAGAAGACTGAATTATGCTATTTAACTGATTGGCAGAGGTTCCAAGCCCTGTATAGCCAGTGCCAGTAAATTGAATCTGTTCCATTCCAGTTAGAACATCAATATTAGCGCTTCTGATATTAATCGTTCCAGTAGCAGAAGAAATCTGTCCCGTCTTTGCAATAGAGATTCCATCAGCAGCGATCGCATATTGCGCTGTGTCTAACGTTCCACTACCGCCAACCAATAGGTCGCTGGCGTTGCCCCCAGAACCGATGAAGGTGTCATTGCCCGAAGTACCCATCACGAGCCTTTGACTGCTGGCTGTACTCAAATTGCCAGCAGCATCTTGGGAATAGAGATAGTAGGTCTTTCCATTTGTAGAGCCAGCCAAACTAGATATTGGGATTGTGAAATTACCATTAGCATCTGCGATCGCTGTGGGTGTGGCGAAACTGGTTGGGGAACTGGAACTCGTGGAGAGCTGAATTTTTGCACCAGCCTCTGTACTTCCAATTATGCTTGTTGAGGTATAACCGCTAATTTTGGGCGCGAGTGGAGCCGTTATATCACCAAGGACAAGAGAAATAGAACCAATATTGACATTGGCTCGGGCAGAGGTGGTGTCATCTCCCAGAAAGATCAAATTTGGTGTTTCATAGGGATCGATCGTGCCTACAAAAGGAGTATAGTCTCTCACCCTACCTGAAAGCGTAGCCGTTGCGTTGGTTACAGCATTTGTAGCCTTGAGAATATAGGTATTACCCTGAATGGAAAGCTGATAGTTAACTGGATTGACGCTGGTGTTAAAAGCAACCGATTCGGCTTGGGTGAAAAGGTTAGCACCATCATTCTGCGCCCAAACACTATTACTAAAAAAGCCAAGTTCAATGCCTTTTTTGTCACTACTCAGAACAATTACGCTAAAACCTGCGCGATCGTCCTTCCCATCGTTATTTTTATTGGCAGAAGCTTCGCGGGCTTCGGCTAAGACTTGAGCGGTAAAGTTGAGGGTGTAGCCAATGGTGCGATCTAGAACCTGGTCAGCCCGAGCAAAGCCTGCGTAGGAAAGTGAATTTGCAAATGTATTAAGGTTTGTCACTCCATTGGCAGCCGTGGGAGTTATGCCGCTAGGAAGGCTACTAAATAACCATCCTTGCGTTGTGGGTAAGGTGTTAAGGGAAGCATTGTAAAGAGTGATGGTTTGAGAGGCGGCGGCGATCGCGAAGGATTGAGTTAAAGACTGGGATGCTGGAACAGGGTTACTATTACTGCTGTTGACACTAGAAGTAAAGTTATTCCCTTGGATAAGCGTGCGAATTCGGATGCTGCTATGATTTTCGAGTTTCTCCTCGAATACAGCGATCGCTTTACGTTCGCCGTCATGCATTGTAGATAAACCTTTATTCATGATCGCCTGCTCCAGTTACTATAGCGGTTTGCAAACCTTCCAGCCCTTGCAGGCAAGATGCCTACGCTACAAATTAATAACAGCTCATTTAGGAATGCTATATGTCCCTGAGTTGTTTTGGATCTTTCAAGATGCTGAAAAATTAATAATTTCATTAAAGCATCTCATCCAACTCCAGTCACCCTTTTGTAACATAGTTTGCTTCTTCCGTTAGGCTGGAAATCGCGTTCTCTTAACGGAAAGGCATGGAGTAGAGTAAACCTCCCTGCTTCCAATTTTGATTAATGCCGCGTGGAAGTCCTAATGTGGTGAGATTGCGGTTGTAGATATCTTCGTAATTACCTACGGCTTTAAGAACTTGCGTTGTCCAATCGGGATCTAATCCCAATTCAATTCCTAAAGATTCAGATGTACCGAGAAACCTCGATACATCAGGATTTTTTGTATCCTTAAAAACCGTATAATTTTTCTGATTGATGCCCAACTCCTCGGCATAGAAAGTGGCATAGACGACCCAAGTGACGATATCTTGCCAACGTTTGTCTGTACTCAGCACAGCGTAACTAAGTGGTTCTTTAGAAAAACTGGCATCTAAAATTTTGTGATCGCTTGGTTTAGGAAATTTGCTGCGCCATGCCGCCAGTTGAGATTTTTCCAAGGATACTGCAACACAATTCCCTTTGACATAGCTGTTATAGATACTATCGAGATCGGCTAATGTTACGAGATCGGCTTGGACATTCGCTTCTTTGAGTGCCTCTTTAAGATTTGATTCGCTGTTGCCTGTCTCAACACAAATGGTTTTACCTGCTAAATCTTTTAAGGTCGGTAAATCCTTACTAGCAGAATCATCCGACTTATCGGTTGATTTCTCGGTCGTTTTTTCTGTGGATTGCGTATCTTCGGTGCTGGATTTTTCGCTGCTAGGTTTACTGCTTGTAGGCTTGGGCGTAGCATTATTCGGAGCAGTTCCCACTCTCAGCATAATTCCTTGTCCATCAAAAAACACAGTGGGGGCAAATGCAATGTTTTTGGTAGCATCGCGGCTCAAGGTGCGGGCAGTGTTGCGAAGCAGCACATCAATATCGCCTGCCTTTAAAGCTGTAAACCGATCTTTCGCCGCGATCGTCTTGTATTCGATCGCTTTGTCATTGCCTAAAACTGCCGCTGCGATCGCGCGACAATAGTCCACGTCTAGGCCACTCCATTCTCCTTTTTCGTTGACATAGCTAAATCCTGGGAGTTTACCGTTTACGCCACAGATGAGTTTACCTCGGGCTTTTACCCTTTCTAACGTACCTTGTGCTTCTTTGGGTGTAGCAGTGGGGCTGGCAGAGGTCGTTGGTTTATCTGAAGCGATCGGGGCGGTCTTTGGCTCAGGGGGCTTATCTTGACAGCTTGACAAAAGGCATAGGCAAGAGAGAAAAAGACCAGTTGGAATTAGTTTTGCAAGGTTCTTCCCATGTTGTTTTGGGTCAAGTTTTCGGGCTGGGTTTACATTCATACGACTCTTATACCTATGCGCTTTAGCATCTGAATTTGCCAATTCCCCACCAACCAATCGTAGGTTAATAATGGCTTAAGATTAGGACTGGTAGATCGCCAAACAAGCAAGATATTATAGGCTAATTGCCTTTTTGTGCCGCGATTTTATGCCAAACTCCAGTCCAGACCCAATCAACCTCAAACCATTAGGCAAATCATCGCAACGATTTACTTCAAAACAATATGCCAAATTAAAGGCAGAAGCTACATCCCCCTATCGTGGCTTAAGAAAATTTATCTACGCTACTTGTGGGGCATCGGGAGCGATCGGGGCATTCGTGTTTTTTGCCCAGTTACTTGCAGGCAGAGGAGAATTTGAGACTACTTTAGGCAACTTGGCATTACAGATTGGCATCGTCGCGCTTATGGTGGGATTATTTCGATTAGAACGGAAGGATTAGTGGTTCGATTTCAGTTTTCAGTTTTCATTTAAAAGAAGGTTAGCTTTTGAGTGTGGTAATGGGTAGCTGCTCCTTGGTCACTTTAGAGCAGATACAAGAGCAGATACAATCTATAAACCGATAACCGATCACCAAATAACCAATAACTTTTTTCCCATTATTTGTCTTCATTTCCCTCTTTCCTCCATGCTAACAGCAAGCTCCGATCTAGTAACGATCGCGCGATCGCAAATTGCTTTACTGACCCAGAGTTTAGGGGCAGGAGCCAGTGCTGTTTATCTTACCGAAGAGACCTCCGACGGAATGCCACCTAATCTGATTCAAGTTGTGGCATATCCTGATGATAATGTGCCAACCCTTCCCCCTGAGACCTTTCCCATGTTACCCACCAGCGAAAAGGGAGACTTGGTGAGGCAAAGGCGCATGGTATTGCCCTTGATCTACCAAGAAGCGATTTTGGGATTTTTGATGACAGGACGAGACGATCGCGACTGGACAGAACCAGAGCAAACTCAAATTCAACAGGTCGCTAATACCCTAGCTGTTGCCTGTGCTTTAGACCGCCGCTGCCAATGGCTAGAAGAAAATCAGCGTCGTGTTTACGAGCAGCAAAATCACTTTCTCTCGAGTCTGTTACACCAGTTACGAAATCCTCTCACAGCGATTAGAACTTTCTCTCAACTATTGCTCCGTCGAATCATGCCCGAAGACCCCAACCACAAATTTGTGTCGGGGATTTTACGGGAGGCACGACATATTCAAGACTTGTTGGCAGAAGCCGAACATCCTACCCCTTTGTTATTGGCTCAGTCTAAGACAGGGTTGGCATTGTTGCCAGCGGCTGAATTAGAGATTCTTCCTACCGATCTAAGAGAGATTTTAGATGCTATATCTACGGCAGCAAGTGCGATCGCCCAAGAACGCAACCTACACTTCATGGCAGTATTCCCTGAATATATTCCCTTGGTGTTGGCAAATGCCGCAGCTTTACGAGAGGTGCTGGGAAACCTCGTTGATAATGCCTTAAAATATACGCCTGAAGAGGGATGCGTGGGTTTGAGTGTTAGCGTGCTAGATGGCGGCTATGTTTCTGTGATTGTGCAGGATACAGGTGTGGGAATTCCAGCATCGGATATGACGCATTTATTTGAGCGCAGTTTTCGCGGACGGCAGGCAGACGGAAATATTTCAGGGACGGGTTTAGGGCTTGCGATCGCCAATGACTTGATTAAGAAAATGCATGGAAATATTCAAGTGAGCAGCCAGCCCGATCTGGGAAGCATTTTCACAGTTAACCTCAAAATGAACCTCGAATCTTGATTGAATTGTCAAGTAATTCTATAGAACCCATTTGGTATCTTTTCCTGTGATACTTAGCTTTGCAGCAAGCCGTCATTCAGCGATCTACGATAGAGGCAGCTAAAGAAAGCCGTTTTCTGCCAGAAAACAGAGAAACCCAGCTAGCTACAAGGCTTCTGTCTCCTAGATTAGATCTCAAATGGGTTCTATACAGCGATTAGTTGGGAATTCTCTAACTAGAAATCTAAGATAATCGTTGTTTGAGCCAAAATAGCAACATTGGTAGTGCGATCTGATAGCCATATTCAGCACCGTAAACTAATCCCTTTTGTTCTAAACTCTCTAGCGCACCTTGCAAACTTCCACCCTTGGATAGTTGATGTTTTTGAATATATTCGCGTCGATGGGGGCTAACCGTGGGGTCAAGGGCAAGGCTTTCGAGTACGCGTACTTGACTGGGCGGAAGCAGCATGATGAGGGATTCAAAGGTGGGAGACAAATCTTCAATGAGTGCCAACATGCTGCGGTGGACGTGATGGGGCTGAATCAGAAACTCGGTTTTGGATGCTTTGGTATGGAACAGAGCCTGACAATCTAACCAAATTCGCCGAATTAGGGCGATCGCATCGCCAAAATTTCCCTGAACATAGCTGGCAAATAATTCCAAAGCTGGCGTATTCGCATCAAACAACAAGCCCTCGGCTGCCATTGTCGGTTCTAGCCAAGTACTGAGTTCGCGATCGCTGAGGGGAGCCAAGACAACGGTATGTAAGCTTAAATCCTGCATCCAAGGTTCAGTCACCGTGGCAATCAGGGCATAACTCACGCGACTTTGCCGCTGGATCTCTTGGCGCAAATAGGCTTCCCATGTACCTTTGCGATCCCAAGATCGAATGTGCGTAAAGTTTTGCAGGACAATTACAACGCGGCAATCCAGCCCTTCTGCCATTTTTTGTGGCAAACTCAGTAAAGCTTGAAATATTTCCCACAATTCGGTTTGCGGTAGTATGCCTCCCGATCGCGAAGCGTTTCCAAAGGAAATAGGGAATTGATGCCACACCAGACGAAATTTGTCGTTCGTGGCTTTCTCTAAAATCAGAGGCAGGTCCTTAATCCATCCTTGGATCATGGTCACTTCCTTAGGGGCAGTAAACACAGCCATCAGGCTTTCTGCCAATAATTGCAAAAACCTTTCCCCATCTGTTGTTCTGAGACAATCGATCGTAAGCACTCTTGCGCCCACCTGATGCGCAGCCCAGCGTACAAGGGTTTGTCGTCCGCTCCCCGCCACCCCAGCAATCAGCAAATCGCCATCATCTTTTAAAATTTGACTGACTTTAGCAAGCTCTGTTTGCCGCCCAACCAAATGTTGAGGTAAGAAGGGATTATTGACCATTTTGAATTTCAATGATTTGTTGCAACAAATCGAAGTAGGACTGAAATGAATTACGATTGACTAAGATTTTAGCTTAGCTCTATGAATTAGTGTCATATAAATTTAATTGGCACTATTTTTTAGTATTTTTCTAGTAATATATTTTTAACATCCTTACCTCCTTGAATACTCATGGCTTTAGAAACCTTGCCATCCCCAGCCACCGCTTGGCATACCCTAGAAGCTGATAAGTCTGTGCTTTTACTGGAAAGCGATCGCGATTCAGGACTTACCACCAAACAGGTAGAAGAACGTCTACAAACCTATGGTGCTAACGAACTTGTCGAAAAAGCAGGTCGTACCTCTCTGGGGATTTTTATCGATCAGTTTAAAAACATCATGTTGGTGATGCTGATCGCCGTGGCATTGGTTTCAGGAGCGATAGATATTCGCAAGGGCGACTTTCCGAAAGATGCGATCGCCATCTTTGTGATCGTTTTGCTTAACGGCATTTTGGGATATGTACAGGAAAGCCGCGCCGAGCAAGCACTGGCAGCTCTCAAACGTATGGCTACGCCCAAAGTAAGGGTGATTCGTAACGGTACGGTCATGGAAGTGGCGGGGCGGCAGATCGTACCAGGGGATGTGATGCTGCTTGAAGCTGGGGTACAAGTAGCTGCCGATGGTCGATTGCTAGAGGCACAAAACCTGCAAGTGAGAGAATCAGCGCTTACAGGGGAAGCCGAAGGAGTGATCAAGCACGCAGAACTAGAATTAGAAAAAGATGCGAGTCTAGGCGATCGCTTAAATCTGGTATTTCATGGCACAGAGGTCATTCAAGGCAGAGCAAAGGTGCTAGTGACTTCGACAGGCATGCAAACTGAACTCGGTAAGATCGCCACCCTCATCCAAGGGATTGAGTCTGAAGATACGCCCCTCCAGCGACGTATGGGGCAACTGGGGAACGTTCTAGTCACAGGTTCTCTGATTTTGGTAGCGATCGTGGTTGCGTTTGGCGTGATTACCACAGGTTGGAGCAAATTTGAGGAACTGCTTGAAGTCTCTCTGAGTATGGCAGTTGCAGTCGTGCCCGAAGGTTTGCCAGCGGTCATTACTGTGACCCTTGCTCTCGGTACGCAACGCATGGTCAAGCGCAATGCCCTCATTCGCAAGTTACCTGCCGTAGAAACCCTCGGGTCGGTTACCACGATTTGCTCCGATAAAACGGGTACGCTCACCCAAAACAAAATGGTGGTGCAGGTAGTCAGCACCGCTAGCGACACCTTACAGGTGACAGGAGAGGGTTATGCTCCAAACGGAGCATTCAAACGAAATGCTAGCTCGGATTCTATGATTCAAGTGAGCGAATATGGAGAATTACAGAAGCTGCTGCTTGCCTGTACCCTATGTAATGATGCCCTATTGCAGCAAAAAAAAGGGGAATGGATTATCATCGGCGATCCTACAGAGGGCGCACTTTTATCTTTGGCTGGTAAAGGGAATTACGATCAGGCAGAATGGACGCATAAGCTCCCTCGTATTGCCGAAGTTCCCTTTTCATCGGAACGCAAACGTATGAGTGTTGTCTGTGAAGTCACTCAAAATGCGAAAGAATCCGATCTTGATGGGGTAAACCATCTCCAAGAATCTGGCTATCTGATGTTTACCAAAGGTTCCCCTGAGTTGACATTGGAATGTTGTACTAGTATCCAGATTGGTAAAGACATTCAGTCCCTAGATGACGAACAACGCGATCGCATTTTACAAGAGAATAATCGCCTTGCTGGTCAAGGTTTGCGCGTGTTGGGCTTCGCCTATCGTCCTACCCTAAGCCTACCTGAAGGCGATTTCAACGAAAGCGAAGAACAGCATTTAATTTGGATTGGTCTGGTGGGAATGCTCGATGCGCCGCGCCCAGAAGTGCGTCAAGCCGTACAACGCTGTCGTGAAGCGGGAATTCGGGCTGTAATGATTACGGGCGATCACCAACTGACTGCCAAAGCGATCGCTGAGAATTTAGGTATTTCTAAAGAAGGCGATCGGGTGTTAATTGGCAGAGAGCTAGAGGAACTGACCCAGCCTGAGTTAGAGCAGGAAGTTGACCATGTTAGTGTCTATGCCCGTGTCTCGCCCGAGCACAAACTGAGAATCGTTCAAGCGCTGCAAGCTAAAGGTCATTTTGTGGCGATGACAGGTGATGGCGTCAACGATGCCCCCGCATTAAAGCAAGCCGACATTGGCATTGCCATGGGAATCACAGGTACAGATGTCAGTAAAGAAGCCAGCGATATGATTTTGCTGGATGATAATTTTGCCACGATTGTCGCAGCCACTGAAGAGGGGCGCGTCGTTTATACAAATATTCGGCGATTTATTAAATATATTTTGGGTAGCAATATTGGAGAAGTCCTGACGATCGCAGCAGCTCCGCTACTGGGTCTAGGTGGAGTTCCCCTCACACCCTTACAGATTTTGTGGATGAACCTCGTCACCGATGGCTTGCCAGCACTGGCTTTGGCAGTGGAACCCGCCGAGCCCAATGTCATGCGCCGTCCTCCCTACGATCCGCGTGAGAGTATCTTTGCCCGTGGCTTGGGTTCCTATATGATTCGCGTGGGCATCGTCCTAGCTATTTTCACGATCGCGCTGATGGGCTGGGCCTATGGTTACACCACAAATTTCCATCCCGAAGGTCTCGATGCCGATCGATGGAAAACGATGGTATTTACGACCTTGTGTTTGGCACAGATGGGTCATGCCTTGGCAATTCGCTCAAACACGCAGTTGACGATCGAACTCAATCCCTTCTCTAACCCCTTTGTCCTTGCATCCATCTCGCTCACCACAGTTCTACAACTGATGCTGATTTATGTTCCACCTTTACAAAGATTTTTTGGTACGCATATTCTTAGTTTCACAGAAATTATGGTGTGCTTAGGCTTTAGTACATTAATGTTTGTGTGGATAGAATTGGAAAAATTATTTATTCGTTGGCGAGCATCCAAAGCTTTAGCTTTACGTTAAATCCAGAGCTATAGGAATCCTATTTGATTTGTATGCAGGGGCAATTCATGAATTGCCCCTATGCTTGCCAAATCCCTTCAGTACGGGGGTGATTTGCCTGAAGCCACAACCGCCACTCCGCCCGGGTCTTGGGATGAATTGAGTTATCTGGTGCATCCTGCATATAGAAGTATTACTGGCATCCGAAATGACTCATCAATAAGCTTAAACAAGAAGCTTAAACAAGAAGCTTAAACAAGCTGTCATACATACAGACATAGGGAAAGCTTAAGCTAGATTTGAGGAATTCAGCCGTTTAGTATGTAGATTTATGAAGCGATGGCTGATTGTAGTTACTGCCAAAAACTGGGGTGGGGTCAAGTCCTGTAATTTGGCGAAATTGGGAAGGTGTAATTTTGGGAGCGATCGCACCATATTCCCAAGATTTTAATTGTTCGTGAACCTTTTCGATAAAGGCAATGCCTTTAATTAAGGGGATTTGAAGCCAACTCTGCACCAAGATTTCAATCAGCGCTAATTCAATTAAGGGGGGAGCATAGGCGATTAACAAGTCTTCTAAATAGTCGCTAAAATCATCAAAAACATCACCATATAACTGGTAACTTTCGATAATATGCTGCACCCGTTGGCGACTAATTTGCTCCCATATTTCCATAACTTGCCTTAATTAAGGAGTAGGTTATTCTATAGCAAAGTAATGCGATATATCCTATTAGTATAATCTTTGATTAACACTTGTAATGATTCCTCAGAAATTAAGAATTAAAAATTTCCTGAGCTATCAACAACTGACCCTCGACTTTAGTGGATTGCATACTGCCTGTATATGTGGTGCTAATGGTTCTGGCAAGTCGTCGTTGTTAGAGGCGATCGCATGGGCAATTTGGGGAGAAAGTCGCGCCGAAACTGAAGACGACATTATTCACATTGGGACAAAAGAGACACAAGTTGATTTTGTATTTACCTCTAGCGGTGAAACCTATCGCGTCATTCGGACAAGAGCTAGGGGAAGTGCCAGTGTTTTAGAGTTTCAAATTAAAAGTGAAGGGCAATTTAAATCCTTAACTGAAAGGGGGCTGAGAGCAACGCAGCAGGTGGTTTTGTCCCATCTCAAAATGGACTATGACACCTTCATTAACTCCGCCTATTTACGACAGGGGCGAGCCGATGAATTTATGCTGAAACGCCCAAGCGATCGCAAGCAAATCTTGGCAGAAATGCTGTGTTTGTCGCAATATGATTACTTAGCCGAACGCGCAAAAGATATTTCTCGGACATGCAAAGGTGAGGCAACGGCTTTAGAGAGTTATCTAGCACACATCAAACAGCAAATTTTGCTAGGAGAAGCGATCGCGCCGCAGTTAGAAACCCTCAAAATCCAATTGGCAAATTGGCAATTATCTTACGAACAAGATCGCGACCAATTACAATTGCTTGAAACGCAGCAGCAACAGCAGCAAAATTTATCCCAACAATGTCATTGGAAACGGCAACAAAAGGCACAAATACAGACAGAGATCGAGCGACTACAACAACAAATTGCCACACAACAACAGCAACTTAAAACGCTCACTGCCCTATTAGATCGACAAGAAGCGATCGCCCAAGCCTATGCCAACTATCAGCAGCTCTGCCAACAAGAGACCCTGCTCAATCAAAAACTACAGCAACATCAAAAGGCACTCAGTCAGCAAACAACCCTCAATCATCAACTCACGAATCAAAAAAGCGAGCTCAAAGGGCAATTACGCCACCACCAAGCGCAATTAGAATCTCTGTTGCAACAGCAGCAGGAGTTACAGAATATTCTCAATCGAGCCGCAGATATTGAAGCTGCCCATGCGCAACTGTTAGAAGCGAGAACAAACCTACAACGCATTGAAAAATTACAGGCGGAATCATCGCCTCTGTTACAACGCCGCCAAGTCTTACAGCGCAAAATCGATCAAGATGCCGCGAAGCTGACCGCCAGAGTCGAAGAATTTAAGCGCAGCCGCCAACAGTTTCAAGCCCAACACCAGCAATCGCTTCAGATTGCCGAGACTGCCCAAAAGCTAGAGCAGCAGATTGTGGCGCTGCAAAAAAAACAGGTCTATCAGCAGAGAGTTCACGATAAGGGGCTGGAACGGCGTGATTTTTTAGAAAGACTCAAAACCCGCTTGGCGGACTGCGAACAAAAATTTGAGCGACTGCATTCTAAAATGTCACAATTGGCAGAACCCAATGCGCCTTGTCCTCTATGCGATCGCCCCCTCGATGAAGCCAACTGGACATTGGTACAGCGCCGACATAGCCAAGAGTCCAAAGAGATTCAAGCCGAAATGTGGTTGATTAAAGAACAGCAGTCAGCTTCAGATTGGGAAATTAAGGTCTTGCGCGAAGAATATCGTCAACTGAATGTTGAACTAAGTCCCCTACCACAGCTTTTGCAACAAAAGGGAACGCTACAAGCTCAATTACAAGCTGGTTTAGAGGCGCAACAAAAGGGACTACACCTCGAACAAGAAATTGCTAAACTCAAGCAAAGGCTGGAAACAAACGATTATTGCCGAGAGAGTCAAAAGGAACTAGAGATTGTCGAACACAGTTTAGTGCGGCTCAACTACGATGAAAAGAATCTTGCCCTTGCCAGAGGCGAAGCCGATCGCTGGCGATGGGCAGACGTGAAGATGGCAGAGCTAAAAAATGCCCGACGGCAAGCCGAAAACCTCGCTCAAAAAATTCCAGAATTACAAACCAGCATTCAGCAACTTCAGGATCGCTTAGATCGCAACCTGATCGATCTGGAATTGCAGCATCAAGTGGAACAATGCGATCGCACCCTCGCCCAGATTGCCTACGATCCCAACCACCATCAACAGATTCGCGCTCAAAAGGAAGAATCTACCCCCGCTTTGCTGCGGTATCAAGAACTCACCCAAGCTCAGCAGCAATATCCCACCCTACAACAGCAATTCCAACAGTTCCTCAAATTAGAAAGCGATCGCCGCCAAGAGCTACAACAGCTTCACTTAGAAATTGGCGAATTGGAGCACCAACTCAGCCAGTTTAGCGATCGCTACGACATGGAAATTCCAGAACTGAAAGCGAAACTGCAACAAGCGCGATCGCAAATGGACGATCTGATTGGGCAGATTGGTAGTCTCCAACAGGCGCAGCAGCAGGTGATTCAACTGATCGAGCAAGAGAAGGAAACGATCGCCAAACTCGAAAAAATTCGCTATCGCCAACGACTGCACCAGGAACTGCAACAGGCCTTTGGTAAAAATGGAATTCAGGCTTTGATGCTCGAAACGGTATTGCCTCAGATTGAAGCGGAAGCAAATCAGATTTTGGCACAACTAAGCGACCATCAATTGAACGTGCGGTTTATTACCCAGAAAGCAGGGAAAAAAGCGGATAAGGTGATCGAAACCCTAGAAATTGAAATTGCCGATAGTCGCGGTACACGACCCTATGAAACCTATTCGGGTGGGGAATCCTTTCGGATTAATTTCTCAATCAGGCTGGCACTGTCGCGGGTCTTGGCACAACGTAAAGGCAGTTCGCTACAAACATTAATTATCGACGAAGGGTTTGGTAGCCAAGATCAAGATGGCTGCGATCGCCTCGTGGCGGCAATTAATGCGATCGCTCCAGATTTTGAGTGCATTCTCGTAATCACCCATATGCCACAGCTAAAAGAGGCATTTAACACCCTGATCGAAGTCACCAAAACCGAATCAGGCTCAGTAATTACTTTAGTTGGGTGAGACACTATATTGAGTCAATCTCATTCCGTTTTTGAGCCTTCTCTTGCTCCTTCTCTTGTTCTCTCTCTTGACATAGTTGACGAATTCGCAAACCAACCCCCAATGTCACCTGCTTCATAATCCAATAAAGCACAGCGATCGAGATGAAGATCACAACCATAATCACCAAGGGAAGCTTTGCTGTGACTGAATTAAACGATTCAATCAATAAGGTTTTGGGTTTGGTGACTAAATCCCAACTGTTAAAGCGCAGAAATCTGCCCAAATAGACGCCGATGGTACAGATTGCATGAATGAAAAGTTCTGTCCTGATCACAAACTGCTTACTTGCACCTTGACGCCTGAGATAGTCACCCAAATTAATCAGCGAAATTACATAGGCTTCAAGCCCACTGATAATTGCAAAAAAATGGATAGGAATGAGAACGACCATCAGCACTCCGACTGGGTAGTCATCCTGAATTGCTCTGATCAGATGGACTAGATCTGTAATTAAGTAGGGAGCGTTAGGAAGGAAAGCAATAAAAACAAGACAGCCTAGCCACCATAACCAAGAACGCTCTTGAGCAGTTTTGCGACGAAAAAGCCAAAAGCTAAGTGCCAGAGGAATAAATGCCAAAAATAGATTTAACGCGATCCAGTCGGTATGTTTGTCTAACGCTTCTAGAGCTTCGCCGATCATTGATGCAATCATTATTTATTCTCATCACCATCTTCATTATTGTAATCAAAGGAAATTTCAGTCCTATTTTTTCCTTTGAGGATCATCGACCACGCCGCAGAGGGTTTGCCCCAAAGCCATTTGCGAATGGTTTCCCACCAGTCCTAGTCCCACCAAAGCGGAAGGATGAATCTACACCTTAATCAAGGCGTAGATTTTGTAAGGGTTGATTTGGTTTATACCTGAAATATTTATGACAGTTCCGTATATATCAATAAATAAATTAAAACTACGACGAGAATCTTTGACTAAAGGTTTGACGGAATGTTTCAGGATTAGCTGTGATATCTGTAAGGGCGATCGCTTGCTGCTCGCCCGTTGCCAACCACTTCAGTTGTAGCTGACCTGATGCCACCTCAGATTCCCCAAGGATCAGTGCTGCTTTTGCCCCCGCACTGCTGGCGCGTTTGAGCTGCTTGTCAAATTTTGCCCCACTCAGATCGAGTTCGGTGATAAACCCCGCACGTCGCAAGCTTTGCGCCACAAATAATGCCTTTGCCTCGGCGAGTTCGCCCCTAGATACGAGATAAAAGTCAGCCGTAGGAGCAGTCCTTTGGGATAGTTTTTGCAGTAATAGTACCAAACGTTCCAAGCCGATCGCCCAACCTACCGCAGGTGTATCTGCCCCACCTAACTCCGCCACAAGGCGATCGTAACGACCGCCGCCGCAGACAGCAGACTGCGCCCCTAACAGCGTCGATTGAATTTCAAAAGCCGTGTGGGTATAGTAGTCTAGCCCTCTGACTAGACGGGGATTGAGCCGAAAAGCAATGCCTAAATCCTGTAAGAGCGATCGCACGCGCTCGAAATGCTTTTGCGATTCAGCTCCCAAATAATCGAGAATGCTAGGAGCCGCCTGCACGATTTCTTGGGTGCGTTTGTCCTTGCTATCGAGAATTCTTAAGGGGTTACGGGTCAAGCGATCGCGAGAATCAGCATCGAGTTCTGCTTCGTAGGGAGTGAAATAGTCCACCAGAGCCCCACGATAGGCAAGCCGATCCTCAGCATTTCCCACGGAATTTAAATCCACGACCAGATCGGTAAGTCCTAACTCCGTTAAGAAATCGCTGGCGATCGCAATTACCTCAGCATCCGCACGGGGATCTTTACTCCCTAAAACCTCAACCCCCAACTGATGAAACTGGCGCTGCCTACCCGCTTGAGGGCGTTCGTAGCGAAACATTGCCCCTGTATACCAAAGTCGTTGTACGCCGCCTTGGGCAAATAATTTATGCTCGATAAAGGCGCGTACCGCGCCCGCAGTGCCTTCGGGTCGGAGCGTTAAAGAGCGATCGCCTTTATCGACAAAGGTATACATTTCTTTGCCAACAATATCTGTTGTTTCCCCAATGCCGCGGGCAAATAATTCCGTTGCCTCAAAACTTGGCGTGCGAATTTCGGTATAGGCAGCTTGGGCAAGTATGCGCCGTGCTAAGGCTTCGAGGTGCTGCCAGTCATAAATTTCTGGAGCCAAAATATCCCGCGTACCGCGTGAAGCTTGAATGGAAGACATAAAAGATAGGAACGCTATACGGAATCTTTAAAAGTTACTTTCTTGGAACTTACTGACCAATAACTCAGACAGCGCAGGATCGAAAAGTTTGGGTTCGGCAGTCCAATTACCGTAATGGCTCAAAATTTCCTGTACAAGATGATACAAACTTTGAGATAGCGCTCTTGGATAATGTAACCACATCCCTGAAATCTGACTGGCAGCATAGTCAAACGTCGGACTATCTTGCCAAATCAATTCAGCAGATACGCGATCGATCTGCGCTAGATGTGCGGCTAACTCCCGATACATCGCTAAAGAAATATCGGGATTGTAAATCACTTTACATTTCTGATCGATATCAGGCACTCTCTAATCCTTCCATGATCAAAGATGAAGTCACAGAAGGCACGGCAGCCTGTGGCTTTGCTGATTGAGATTTTATGTTTTGAGGTCTGGAAATGCTACAACAATTTACTTCATCAAGGCAAACCTTGCCCCACTGCAAAGCCCAGCGTACTAGTGCCACGCGGTTATCTGTTTGGGTTTTGTTTAAAATATTGCTGATATGGTTATCTACCGTGCGTTTGCTAATTGCCAATTCCACGGCAATATCTTGGTTTGACATCCCTGCTGCTACCAACTCAATCACCTGAAGTTCGCGCTCAGATAGGGCGATCGGGCTGTTACTTTGTGGCTGATGGAGTTCGATAGTGTTGGTCATGGTAGCGACTATTAAAAATTAGGTTTTCCGTAACTAACTGTTAAGTATTATCCATTAAATTCTGACAATTGATGAAAATAAGTTATAGGACTTGTCCTATAAAACTTGTGAGATCGGACAAAACATGTCTAACTTCAAAAGTACCTGCCCCCTTAAAGCTTGAGCCAGATTTTTCTCAAAATTGTCAGAATTGAAAACACGGTCATAACTGACCGCCGTTAATGATTTCATTGGGATCTTGTAATGAGTATAATTTCTTATCTCCAAGGATGTCAATGCGTTGGGATCGTGATATTTCTAGGCTAAAAGGCTTTCTAACCATTTGGGTGGAGATGGAATGGGATTTCCCAAGCGATCGAGCAAAACCCATGCCACAAGATGTACCAGTAATTGATACATCAGATTGCTAAAAACGATCCCACCAACCGCAAAAGCTTGAATTACAGCGAGCTCTGGTTGATCGAGCGAGCCAAAGAGTTGCATCAACCAACTAATTAAGCCCGTCATTTGGACGGTAGTATAGTTCCAAAGATTTTCGCTGACAAGTAATGACAAAAATAAGAACTGAAAGACTGTACCCAATGCCCCAAGCATAGTACCGAGCGGTAGCGAAATCGCCCAAGGCACCTTATGCCGCCACAGATATCCCAGTAAGACTCCGACTAGCCCATATTGAACTGCGTACTGAATGCTGCGAATTGGTCCCATCAGCACGGATAGTAAAAGTGTGGTCACAATCATCGACATCCAAGCGGCTCGCTTTCCCCAACGCAAATATGCCAAGGCGATCGGGATTGGAAAAAACATCCGCAAAAATGGGCCTAAAGGAAAGTAGGAATTGATCAAAAACAACATGGCAGTTGTACTGGCAAGAAATGCAGTTTCTACCATGACCAGAGAACTCGAAGGCTTGGGCTTAGGCATAGGGTTGATCTAATCGACTACGAGTCCGTGGATTCTGGGGTGGAGTGTTGTACAGGTTTTCGGATCGTATCCCAAAATTCTCGATGAGCCCCGTAGAGCCACCATAGACCAAATATGCCAAAGGCGATCGCTGCCAAACTAATCACCTGTGCAATCCGCAAAGGTCCCAACATCAAACTATCGGTACGCAGCCCCTCAATCCACAATCTACCCGCGCTATAGGCAATTAAGTAAACCATGACCATTGTGCCTGGTTTGGCTTTGGGAAAGCGGTTAAATACCACAGCCAGCAAAGAAAAAACCAGTAGATTCCATACCGATTCATACAAAAAGGTGGGGTGATAGTAGGCTTCGGTAAAAGATCCGGGCGGACGGCGATCGGGAGGGATCAGCAGTTTCCAAGGTAAATCTGTGGGCGTACCAAAGGCTTCGGAATTAAAGAAATTACCCCAACGTCCGATCGCCTGTCCCAAAATTAGAGCAGGCATCACTAAGTCAGCAAGCTTCCATACAGAGAGATGATTGCGCTTGGCAAAAATTATGGCAGCAATCACACCACCAATGATTGCACCGTGAATGGCAATACCACCTTCCCAGATCGCAAAAACCTTATACCAAGGTTGATATTGAAATCGCTCAGACCAAGCGAATAAGACATAATAGATCCTAGCGCCAGGAATTGCACCAATTACTAGCCAAATCACCAAATCTCCCATGATATTGGGGTCAATACCCCGCTTTTCTGCAAGTTTTTGGGCTAAGAGCGTACCGAGAATCACAGCAGAAGCAATGAGTACGCCATACCAGCGAATTGTCAGAGGTCCAAGGTTAAGTAGAACTGGTCCCGGTGAAGTGAACTCAAAGGCAAGAGGCAGGGTATTTAGCATATGCATGAGTCAGTCCTAAACTCGTTGGACTTATAGTCAGAGAATCTAAACATTTTAACTATGAGATCGTAACAGAGCTTGCATTGATGCTTACAAGAAAACCCAGATCTAAAAAACTAAATCAAGAGCTTGGGTGGGATCAGTAAAAATAGCAGACAATTCGCGGCGATCGCTTCTTGTTCGGGGACGGCTAGACCGATAACACCAGCTTTTTTGAGCACTAAGGTACCTTTTGCCTCGCCCCAGATCAATAACTCTGCCCAAGCGCTCAGATCGGGTTCGTGCCCTATGAGCCCCAAAGAGGAACGGGAAGAACCATGCTGCTGACACCAAGTTTGAAACCAGCTCAGCCACTGCTCAAAATCACCACTAGGTGCAAGTAGCTCTGAAGTTAAAGGATCGGTGTTAAACACATCGCCGAAAATATCAGCCGTTTGTCGCGCTCTCACTAAAGGACTCGTTTGCATCAAATCGAAATGCAATCCTAAACTATGGAGACGTTTGGCAACTTGTCGCGATTTTTTTTTGCCTTCGTCCGTTAAAGGGCGATCGTCGTCATTAGGATATGTGCCCCGTTCCTCGGCAATCCCATGACGAATTAGATAAAGACTGGTCATATGATTTGGTTATTCGATTATCAGTTATTCAGTTATTCAGTTATCGGTATTCAGTTATCAGTTATTAGTATTCAGGTATAAAAAGACGGCTGGTCATGGATTTTGGCATCAATACTCTTTAAATTCATCGCAAAATTCATCGCAGCTCATCTACTACCTGTTTTACCTATGCCTATACAGAGACGGGTAATTTGGCAAGCAGGCTATCAAAAAGTCCTTTGCCATCGGTATTGCCGAGCACGATATCCGCCGCACGTTCGGGGTGGGGCATCATACCTAAAACATTGCCTTCACGATTGCAGATGCCTGCAATATTGTTCAAGGAACCGTTAGGATTACCCGCTTCGTTGACATTGCCTTGGGCATCGCAATATCGCCAGACAATTTGATTATTGGCTTCTAAAGATTTCAGCGTGGCTGGGTCGGCATAGTAGCAACCTTCACCATGAGCGATCGGGAGGCTAATCACTTGATGGGGCTGATAGGCATTTGTCCAAGCCAGATCGTTACGTTCTACACGCAAAGGTACGCGATCGCAAATGAAATGCAAATCTCTGTTTCTCACCAATGCCCCAGGCAGCAACCCTGACTCAGTCAGAATTTGAAATCCGTTGCAGATCCCTAAAACATATTTACCCTGTGCGGCATGCTGTTTGACCGCTTGCATCACTGGGGCAAAACGAGCGATCGCACCACAGCGAAGATAATCACCATAACTAAAGCCACCCGGAACGACGATCGTATCAATGTCGCTGATATCCGTTTCTTCATGCCAGATCATGCGCGTCGGCTGCTGCATAATGCCACTTGTAACCGTGACGATATCGCGATCGCAGTTAGAGCCAGGAAACACTAAAACACCAAATTTCATGATTTGTTTTTTGCTAGTTTTGTTGTTGTTCGTTATTTTTTAAAGATACGCCCAATGAATCTTCTTGGGTTAATCTAGTAATTTAGCCAGAAAGTATGATTTCGTAGCTAAAATTTCGATCTCAGCAATCGCTTTGCTCTAATGTGTAATCTGCAAATGCATTCAATAGCCCCAAATCTTGGTATCTCATCTGTTCTTATTTTCTCATCGTGTTTACATATCGTGTTTACATAGTGCTTCTCTGACATTATGACCCTTAATTTATTCGGAAATCTTAAACAAGCGCTTCAGTGGGTACAAAAAACACCAGAACGATCTGTTGCCGAAGCCTACCAAGCCGCAGTTAACATCAAGAAAATCGAGGACGAATACTTTAATGGAAGTGAAATCTCAAATCTAGCTGGTTATAGTGAAAACACATTCAGCTTATTCCAGATTCAACTCAATAAATATCTCAGTACGATTGATGTTAGTCTGGCAGCCTATAAGGTTAGCGCAAAAATGCCCTACTGCTTACCTATTAGTGATGTCAGCCAAATATCAAAGCCGCTTGGGAATCCAAATCTTGATGACAGCCCACCTTCCCTTACCCAGCAACTAGCATTTATTGACTTCATGCTGGCACGATATCGCCTGCCATCAGAAACGAATGATATTACCAATGGAAATTCGAGTTCGATTCAACTCTTAGATATCAAGAAAGATGAGCTTGACTCAAAGTCAAAGGAAAAAGACAAATTTTCACTTTACCCTAACAATAATCCAACAAATGGAAAAGCACCTAAAAAGGTCGGTGCTGTAGTTCCAATTGAAAATAGCATTCTACCAGGATCTTTCTTTAAAGCCTTCGATCGCATTAAGCGTAATGTTAGTTCGTCCTATAGCAACTACGAGCAAAATATTGTTGATGAGCTTCGCCAGTCAAGAAGACGCATCAATGCTGCACTCAAATATTTGGCGTTTTTAGTGATCACGGTTTTAGCTGTTCAGTTTTTGTCAAAAGCACTGATTTATAGCCCGTTGCTCGACTATTGGGTAGGCACGCAAGGAACTGAAATTAAATTTAGTGCCAGCATGCAAGAAAGGGCCTTTAATAGCTTTAAAGCCGTAAAAGAAAGGCTAGAGTTTGAGCTATTAATCTCTAAAGCGGTGGCGCTCAGTGCATCTCCCAAAGAGCTTGAGAAGCCTCCTGTAAATAATTCTTCCAGTGAGAAAGAGAAACCCACTATTAATTCTGAGACTAATAACGAAAAAGAGAAGCCCTCTACTACTTCCACTGCCAAAAAGGAGCAAGGGAATGAAAAGGGTAAAGAATCGGTGAATACGGAAGAAGAATTTGAAAAACGCCTACAACAGGAATCCCTTAAAATCCTCAAGGAATTTAACCGTTCTAGCTGGGAAGGAATCAAGAATCTCTTAGCTGACTCCACTGCTGGCTTTGTGTTTTACTTTATCGTAATCTCTGGTAGAAGGCAGCTAAGGGTAATCAAAGACTTCTTTGATGAAACCATGTATAGCCTCAATGATAATGCCAAGGCTTTTCTAATTATCGTTTCAACAGATACCTTCGTGGGCTTCCACTCTAGCGAAGGGTGGGATGCCTTACTCACTGTTCTTTTCGATCACTTTGGCTTACCAGAAAATAAAATTTTAACCATGACCTTTATTTCTACCGTTCCCGTATTTCTAGATGGTTTATTTAAGTTCTGGATCTTCCAGTATTTAAATCAATCTTCACCATCTACAGCCGCCATCTACAGTGAGATGAATGAATAGTTCGTTTAAACTTCTTTAGTACTTCTCATGCTTACTCTTTGACATCGATCGCCCCGTGAAACATATTCATCCCACAGGAATATTGATAATGTCCCACAGTTTGAGGGGTAAATTCCACGGGTGTGGTTGCATTCAAGGCTAGATCTTGAGCAATGTGGAAGTCGGGAAATAAAACTTTATCCAGACAGCTACTGGGATCGCGGCGAACGAACTTTAATCGCACAGGTTGACCTCGCTTGACCGTAACCAACGAAGGGCTATAACCCCCGTCTACAGTAATGCTAACTTCCTGAATGCCATTACTCGTTTCTGCCTGTTGGGATTTTGGCTTACTGAAGAGAAACCACCATAGCTGAGCGCTAATTAGGGCTAGACCACCTACAGTTAAACCGATTTTAAGGGCAAGGGGCTGTTCGACTGTTTGAAATTGGGGCGATCGCGTAGAATGTTCTTCGGTCATTTCCGCCGATGCACTGGAAGCGATCGTGCCCAAAAGTATGAGGCTAATGGTTAGATTGATAAGTTTGATTTTTAGCATGGCTGTATGTTCTCCAGTGTTCATAGTGAATGAATTCCTCATAGCCTTTGCAAAGCTATTTAAGCCTGATGAGTTGGACGAAAACCTCTTAGGCGTAAGGCATTCGTGACAACAGAAACAGAGCTAAATGCCATGACTCCACCTGCAATAATGGGACTGAGCAACCAGCCAAAGAATGGGAATAGAATCCCTGCGGCAATGGGAATCCCTGCGATGTTATAGATAAAGGCAAAGAAGAGATTTTGCTGGATATTGCGAATCGTGGCGCGACTGAGCTGAATTGCCGTGACAATGCCTTGCAGATCGCCCGCAATGAGCGTGATATCACTGGCTGCGATCGCGATATCTGTGCCAGTCCCGATCGCTAAACCGACATTTGCCTGTGCTAAAGCAGGCGCATCATTAATGCCATCACCCACCATCGCTACGATTTTTCCTTCGGCTTGTAACTCTTGGATTTTTGCCACCTTTTGGTCGGGGCGAACTTCAGCAAAAACACGTTTGATGCCAACTTCACGGGCGATCGCTTCAGCCGTTTGGGAATTATCACCCGTGAGCATCACGACTTCTATATTCATACGCTGTAATGCACTGACCGCAGCAGGGGATGAAACCTTGACGCGATCGGCAATACCGATTAAGCCTCTTGCAACATTGTCAACTGCGATCGATACCACGGTTTTACCACCCGTCTCCCAAGACTCTTGATATGGGTTCAACTCACTTGTGTCGATTTGCAACTCATGCATCCAACGTCGCGTTCCTACCTGCACGAGAGCATTCCCAACTTTCCCTTGCACGCCACTACCAGCGATCGCGTTGAATTCAGTTACCTCAGGAATCTCAATTCCCTGCTGCTTCACATATTCCACAACTGCCTCTGCTAGGGGATGTTCGGAATTACGCTCGATCGCAGCCACCAGTTTCAATAATTCAGCATTCTCTCGATCGAGGGCAAGGAAGTCAGTTACAGTGGGTTTACCTTCTGTAATAGTTCCCGTCTTATCCAACACAATCGTTTGAATTTTGTGAGCGAGTTCTAAGCTACTTGCATCTTTGATCAGAATTCCATTCTCAGCACCTTTACCCGTACCCACCATAATCGAAGTCGGAGCTGCCAAACCTAAAGCGCAAGGACAGGCAATAATTAGCACGCCCACAGCAGAAATTGTTGCTAGGGTGAGATTGCCCATGATGTTAAACCAGATCAGAAATGTCGCGATCGCAATGGAAATCACCACAGGCACAAACCAACCCGTAACCCGATCTGCCAATCGTTGAATCGGCGCTTTTGAACCTTGCGCTTGTTGAACGAGATCGACGATCTGCGATAGCACCGTATCTTTGCCAACATGGCTTGCTTTAATCTGCAAGCTGCCCGTCTTATTCATAGTCGCACCAATAACGCGATCGCCGATGTTCTTCTCAATCGGAATACTTTCGCCTGTAACCATGGATTCGTCTACGGTGGAATTCCCTGCGATCGCTTCGCCATCCACAGGAATTTTCTCGCCCGGCCTCACAAGTATCACATCACCAACCTGTACATCCTCAATCGGAAGATCGAATTCCTTGCCATCTCGGAGGACTCGCGCTGTCTTAGCTTGTAATCCCATTAATTTGCGAATGGCATCGGAGGTCTCTCCCTTTGCCCGATTTTCAAATAGTTTGCCTAAAAGAATCAGGGTCATCACCACCACCGAGACCTCGTAGTAAACTTCGGGCTGTAACCCCTGTGCAGTAAAGAAGCTAGGGTTGAAGGTGACAGTGAGTGAATAGGAGAAAGCTGCGAGTGTCCCCAGTGCAATCAAGGTATCCATCGTGGCAGTATGATTTTTGAAGGCTTTCCACGCTCCTATATAAAAGGAACTACCGCACCAAACCTGTACGGGTAACGCTAGACAGAGTTGAAACCAAGCGCTACTAACCCAAGCGGGAATCAAGGCAATATTCAATCCCGTCATCATGGGCAGCGAACCGATGACCAATATTGTCCCAATGACGCCACCTAACCAAACTTTACGAGTCAAGCGCTGTGATTCTGCCAATCTTAGCTTTTTGTCTATGTCTTGAGAATCTTTCGATGCATTGGGTAAGATAGCTTCAAAGCCAATATTGGCGATCGCAGTTTGAATTGCATTCGGGCTAGTCTTTCCAACATCATATTCTACTGTCACCTGTTCGATCGCAAAATTGACATTGCTACTCGCAACACCTGGCAGGGAGCGTGTGACTGATTCAATGCTACTGGCACAGGAGGCGCAGTGCATTCCTCGTAACTTCAAGGTAATCTTATCCATTTTTCTCCTTTCCCATTAACTTGGTTATATGCCGCATTCGGATTCACAGCTCCGTTTCGTGTTTCTGTAAAATCGGACAAATTTCTGCTGTAGAAGCTTTTTCGGTTGGCGTCCAATCTCGGAGCAAGCAATCGATCTCACCTCGCAACGTCATCAATTCGGCAATGCGGCGATCGATTTCGTGAAGCTGATGTTCTAATTGCTGCT
Source organism: Tumidithrix elongata BACA0141 (assembly GCF_036349135.1). Classification (NCBI taxonomy): domain Bacteria; kingdom Bacillati; phylum Cyanobacteriota; class Cyanophyceae; order Pseudanabaenales; family Pseudanabaenaceae; genus Tumidithrix; species Tumidithrix elongata. The sequence continues at coordinate 17,023 of NZ_JAZBJZ010000043.1, read as the reverse complement.
TGATTTCAGTACATGGCGCTAGCCCGCGATCGTAGACTCCCAAGATCTCGGCAATCTCTTGCAAGCTCAAACCCAACTTCTGTAATCTCTTGATAAAGGCAACTCGCGCGATCGCATCGGGAGCAAACAAACGAAATCTCCCCTCGGTGCGTCCAGAAGACTTTAATAAACCAATTTCCTCGTAATAGCGAATAGTTTTAATTGGAACGTTGCTTTGCTCTGCGACTTGACCAATTTGAAGCAAAACCCGATCTTGAGAAAATGTAGCTACCATCGTTAGCACTTAGCCTCCTAAAACTTAAGTGATTTCTAGGCTATTTATACACTCTCTACTTAACTGGAGAGTCAAGATCTATTTTTTCAGGCAATGATGAAATGAGCGTGAAACTTAATTCCCATAAAGTTTGAATTGGCTTAAGTTTTTTGTTACGAGGAAAAAATTCAGCCTAATTTTATTTTCTCGATCTTACGGGGGAAATTAGCAACAAGAAAAAAAGCTCTGCCAACTTAAAGAATTTAAAGTGCATCAGAGAGAATAAAAAACTGTCTTTAGAAACGTAAATCATAGTTCTAAAGTGTTACTGGGGGGCAAATTTATGTTGTGGTAGGAAGCATTTGTTGTTACAAAACCCCTACAACCAAGGGGCTCTGTGGGGTAAAATCCTAACTAGATAGTTAAGTAAATATAAATTTTATTTAGAATGGAACAAAATCGGAAACCCACAGCGATCGTCACAGGAGCCTCCTCAGGCGTTGGTCTATATGGTGCTAAATCTCTTGTAGATCGGGGATGGCATGTGGTGATGGCATGTCGCAACTTAGAAAAAGCCGATAGTGCTGCTCAAGCCCTCGGAATGCCTAAAGATAGCTACTCTCTCATCCATATTGACTTGGGTTCGTTAGAAAGCGTACGGCGATTTGTCTCGAACTTCAGAGCACTGGGGCTGTCACTAGATGCTTTGGTCTGTAATGCCGCAATTTATATGCCTTTGCTCAAGGAGCCTTTACGCAGTCCTGAAGGATATGAACTCAGCGTTGCTACGAATCATCTCGGACATTTTCTTTTGTGCAATCTTTTGCTTGAGGATCTCAAAAAAGCTCCTTATGGCGATCCGAGATTGGTGATTTTGGGAACGGTGACGCACAATCCAGACGAACTGGGTGGCAAAATTCCGCCAAGACCAGATCTGGGCAATTTTGAAGGCTTTGCCACAGGATTTAAAGAGCCGATCGCTATGATCGATGGAAAAGCGTTTGAATCTGTCAAGGCCTATAAAGATAGTAAGGTCTGTAACGTACTGACCATGCGAGAACTGCATCGCCGCTATCACGAATCGACAGGAATTACCTTCACCTCGCTCTATCCCGGGTGTGTAGCAGAAACTCCTCTATTCCGCAACCACTATCCGCTATTTCAAAAGATCTTCCCCTTGTTCCAGAAATATATTACTGGTGGGTATGTATCTCAAGAGCTTTCGGGCGAAAGAGTGGCAGCAGTCGTTGCCGATCCTGAGTACAAACAATCCGGAGCCTACTGGAGTTGGGGAAATCGCCAGAAAAAAGACCGTAAGTCTTTTGTCCAGACTGTCTCCCCTCAAGCGCGAGACGATGAAAACGCCAAGCGCATGTGGGATCTGAGTGCCAAATTGGTTGGACTTTATTAAGGAATTTGCCATAAATTAAAATCCCAACGTTGGCTGAGTGGAGTCTAAGCCAACGTTGAGCTTATTGGTAAAATATTTCCGAGCAAATCCCTAAGTCCCTGTCTAACTGATAAAGGATCCTTCTGCTTTGCACGGAAGTCCTTTATCAGTTAGGATGCAGAAAGGAATACTTAAAAGCTTTCTAAGCGATCGCGAAAATATTGTCGATATAGACTGCACCTCGGAATTGCCCGATCGCCTTGAAGAGAGATTAGCCCCATGCTTTCTAGCTTAAATGCCTGTAGAGATTGCAGTTGCACGGGCTCAGACGCGATCGCTACTTCTTTAAAAGCCTTAGCGAGATTGGGGCGATCTTGTAGATGTGCCAGATGTCTGCGGAGATGATCGCCATAGATACCTGCCTCTGTGGGAGCGGTTTGGATCAGGCGATCGAGGCTTAGGGATTGGTGGGCGATCTGGTGCAGAGCCTGTTTGATCAAAGCAGGATGACCTCCCACCATTGCCATCAATTGCCCCACTTGAGTTTCATCCCAATTGAGTTGATACTTGCGAGCCAGTTCGCAAACCTGACCTGCACTAAATTCTGACAACTTGACGACTGTGCCAATTCCCCCTAAGGGAGAATGATTAATATCTAGAGCGCCATAGACTTCCGTGGAGTGAACGACGATCAGCCGTAGGTTTTTCCAGATTTTGCCCACGCGATCGCCTTGGGCAGCTCTTTGATTCCATCCCCGCAACAGACCACAAAAATCATGGGCGATTTCAGGATGTTCGAACACTAGATCGACTTTATCTAATGCCAATACTAAAGGACTATTCAGTTGGGCTAAAACATAATTCTCAAAATAAATCGTACTATTGTAATTACAGGCAAAGATATCTTGCCAATAGTCATCTAATTTATTAGGAAGTCTTAAAGCCTGTCCCACTGAGGCGCAAAACCATTTGGAAAATCGAGTCAAATCTGCAAACACCATGCGATCGGAGAGATCGAAGCTAAAGATTTGGGTTTGATAGCCTTGTAGTCTTGCGTGGTCGAGAATGCGCTCTGTCAGCCATGTTTTCCCCATTTCCTGTGGGGCTTTGATCCGAATCAGCGAACCAGCTTTGAGAATCTCACGGTAGCACTCAGACTCGTAGGGATTGCGGCTGACATAATGGGGTGAACTCGATGATTCCGTTACAGATATTTTCTCTGGGAAAGAGGCAATTTGAGCGTCTGCAAAGAAACGCTCTACTGGCCCCTGCAAATTATTTTTTGTCACCTTCGTTCCCAAAACATCAGATAGCAACTGCCACAGTTCAGGGCCAACATTACGCATGAGATGGTCAAGTCCACAGCGATCGCTACAAGCTTGATGAATCTCGGTAAAACTCTTACCTTGCCATGCCCCACGAAACACAGTGCGCTGGAGATCGTTTAAGGCTTTCCCAGTTTTAGCGATCAGCAAGCGATCTACCAAACCTAATGCTTCTTCAACATTCATGGTATGTCATCTAATCACCGTTCTAAATTAACAGTTGATACTTCTCTTGGGCGAGTCGATAGAGAGGTCGCCAAATCAGTCGATTGGTGGTTACCACTAACAAAGACATGACTACGGTTGCGGCTAAAAGCAAGGAATAATTCCCTGCATCCGATGCTTGGGTAATCGTTTCACCTAACCCCGTGGCAGTAAGAACCTTACCTTGAAACTTGATATATTCGCCTGCAATACTGGCGTTCCATGCGCCACCAACAGCAGTGATAATCCCCGTAACCAGATAGGGAAAGATTCCAGGCAAAATTAAGGTTTTCCATCGTTGCACGAGAGAAAGCTTGTACACCTCTGCCGCTTCAAACAGTTCCGAGGGAATTGATTGAGCCCCGGCAATCACGTTAAATAAAATGTACCACATGCTTCCTAAGGTCATGAGCAAGACTGCACCAATATCTAAGCCTCCACCCAAATTAGCAAGGAAGAGCAGAAATACAGGGAACAGGGCAGTAGCAGGAACGGAAGCCGCAATTTGTACTAAGGGCTGGAGAAATTGCGCTAAGCGAGGATTGCGACCAATGGTAACGCCAACAGGTACGGTAATAAGTAGGGAAATCACAAGGACAGCCATGACGCGGAAGGCGGTATACATGGCGCCAACCATTACCGTTTTCCAATCGTCAAAACCCAGTTTGCTTAGTAGGAGCAAGGCTTCCCATGTTCCCCAAACCACGATCAGTCCAAACCCACTTAAAAAGATCCAATTGAGCCACTTTACCCAAATGGCAGGATTTGTATTGGCAGTTAGAGCCGTTCGAGATCTGCGATTAAAGCCGCGATCGATCGATTCTTGCAAAGGCGCAAATACGCGATCGCTGACAATTCTCACCGTAGGCGATCGGCGCATAAAGTCTAGGACTCTAGATTCTGGAGCATTGGTAGCTTCCACTGTTTCTAGCTTAAACTTCTCTGCCCAAGCAATTAAAGGTCGCCAAACAAAAAAATCAATGGCAACAATTACACCGACTAACACAAACAGCCCCGCTCCGATCGCGCCAAAATCCCCGCGATCGGCTGCTGTTTTTAAATAGGAACCTAATCCCGGTAACGTAAAGTCTCGATTTGACAGGGTAAAGGATTCTGTCTGCATCAAAAAGAACCATCCCCCTGCGACAGACATCACGCTATTCCAAACTAACCCCACTGCACCCGATGGAAGTTCCATCGTCCAGAATCTTTGCCATGCACCGAGTCGATAGACTTGACTGGCTTCTTTGAGTTCTTTAGGAATGCTGACCAAGGACTGATAGAAGCTAAAAGTCATATTCCAAGTCATACCTGTAAAAATCAAAAGCACTGAGGAAAGTTCCACACCAATGCGTTGACTGGGAAATACTGCCACCAAAGCTAAAACTACCGCAGGTAAAAAAGAGAGCACTGGAATCGACTGCAAGATATCTAATAAGGGAATTAAAATTACTGACATCGTGGCAGAGCGGTAGGCAGTGTAAGCATACCCAAGCGTAAACAGTAGAGAGAGAAAATAAGCCACGACCATTCTTGCCAAGGTTTGCAAGGTATACCAAGGCAGAGAAGATAGGGAAAGAGAAATTACCAGCTTCTCATTATAAGCACCAGTAAACTCTGATGCAGTTTGCACGATCGCAAAGATGAGCGATACGATCGCCAGAGGTAAGAGTAAGTCTCCGATTCCCCATTTACTGCGAAACTTGGCTTTGGGGTCAATTGTGGGCTGAAACATAAACACCTTTGAGAGCTAGCGACTGATTGAGATGCGATCATTTTTTTAGTTGACAGTTGGCAGTTGGCGGTTCAAATGTTAATTCAAATAAATGCCGCTAACCTATTGCTCTTTAACTGATAACCAATCACCGATGACGGATAACCCTATCGAAGATTTAAACAGAAATCGTCTCTTCTATTTCTTCGCTGATTTCCTGCTCAAAAAAGATTTCTCCAGATGGTTCATCATAACTATAGAGTTCGGCATAGCGCCCCCAATGGATCACGGTTTCTAATTGTGCTCTGGCTTCGCCAGTGGTAAAGTACTTTTCTAAAATATCGAGAACCATCTCTTCAGGAATGCGATGGTTGCGCTTTGATTGGATCAGTTGATTAATTTGTTGCGCGAGTCGGATATGGGATAGAATTTGCAGTCTGATCAACTGCTTGCGCTCGTCAATATTGCCCTGCACAAACTTTTGTCCTAATGTAGTAATCGAAATATCCCCCTCAGATAGAACGATGAGTTCTAATAACTTGGCAGCATCAAGAATTGGCAGAATGTCATCAACTTCCAATAATAATTCCTGAGCCAAACGATAGAGGTCGTAGCCCTGACGATCTTCGAGGATTTCGATCAGACCCGCGATCGAGCCAATTCTGACAGATGGCAGGAATTGATACCTTTGAGGAGTTTCTGATTTGGCTTGAGAAGTCAGGGTAGAAGTGTTAATTGTATCCACATCTAAATCTGGCTGCGTGATGATCTTATAGACCTGATCGACGATCGCTTGAAACTCAGGACTTTTGCGATCGCGATAGTGTGGCAAGGTCACAGGTAAATCCGCACGAATGCGGCCTGGGTTGCGTCCTAGTACGATAATGCGATCGGCAAGGGTGACAGCCTCTTCGATCCCATGGGTGACAATTAAAATCGATTTTGTAGGAATGCGGCGCTCTAGCCATAAATCGAGCAACTCATACCTGAGGTTCTCAGCCGTCAGCACATCCAAGGCAGAGAAAGGTTCATCCATACACAAAAGTTCTGGTTCCACTGCCAAGGCTCTGGCAAAACCGACCCTTTGGCGCATCCCTCCTGACAATTCTTTAGGATAGGCATTCTCAAAGCCATCCAAACCAATCACGTCAATCATTTTCAGGGCTTTTTTTTCTCTCGATTCCTTAGCCTCTCCTTTTGCTTTTAGCCCCAATTCCACATTCTCTAACACAGTTAGCCAAGGGTAAAGCGCGAAATTTTGAAATACAATTGCCACACCAGGGTTCAGCCCAGTAAGGGGGCGATCGTAATAGAGAACATTCCCACTCGTGGGAGGAATTAACCCTGCAATCATACGCATCAAGGTAGATTTGCCCGAACCCGATGGCCCGAGTATGGCAATGATTTGCTCAGTTCGCAACTCTAAATTAATATTCTCAATGATCGTAATCGTTTGACCATTAGGCTGTAAGTAGGACTTACCAATCCCTTGCAAAGCTATAAAGCTTGGGTTATTTGTTTTATCTAGCACAACTACCCCTGAAATCACTAACGGCAATTATAGACTTGTAGTTGCATCCCTGTCTCAACAGGTTGTTTGATTGAGAATCAGGTTAGACTAGTAGCATGATTTAGACACATTGTCTGTTGTACTAATAACCTGTAAGCTTCACAATGATTCCAGCCCAGGAACCTGCTAACGAAATACTCAGGCTTGAGGCTCTGCAGCAGTGCAGAATTTTGGATACGCCCCCCGAACAAGCGTTTGATGATATTACCAGTTTAGCTGCGCATCTGTGTCAAACTCCGATCGCACTCATCAGTTTATTAGATGCAAATCGACAATGGTTTAAATCTAGGGTGGGGTTGGATGTCACTGAAACGCCAAAGTGTTTAGGATTTTGCGCTCATGCAATTTTGCAGCAAGACGTAATGATCGTCCCTAATGCTTTGCTAGACAAACGCTTTGCTGATAATCCTCTCGTTACGGGTTCTCCTTACATCAGATTTTATGCAGGTGCACCCTTGATTACGAGTGAGGGATATGCTTTAGGTTCCCTTTGTGTGATCGATCGCGTGCCGAGGCAACTGAGTTCAGATCAAATCGCTGCATTAAAAATGCTAGCCCGTCAAGTTGTGCATTTGCTCGAGTTGCGTCATAACCTCGCTGACTTAGATCGGGTGGTATTGCAACGTCAAGCGCCCAGCAAAAAAAGCTGGTTTCTTAGCAAGGTTGGGATTGGCATGGCGATCGCGGCATCCATTTTTATGGGTATGGGCTTTATCTCCTACCAGAGTCTGACGAATTTAGTCAAAACTTCTGAGGTATTTCTTGAAAAGCGTCAAAACTCAGGAAGATTCGATCGGATTTCCGATCGCTTACACGAACTAGATGTACAACAATATCGCTATTTCTTATCTGGACAAGAAAAAGATTTAGAGAACTACTACCTAAGGGTGGATGAAATTCGTCACAATATCCAAGATCTGCAAAAGCTGCCGATTAGCGAGCGTCAGCAAGAGGTCTTAAGCCAACTTAGTCAGATTGTGGAAAAACAAGCCATCGAAATCCAATCTCTGATCTCATTGGTTCAAAATCGACAGCTTGAAACGGCACGACAAAGGTTTCTCACCTTTAGAAATTCGGCATTGTTAAATGAAGTACGCCAAAACCTCGATCAATTGGCCAATGAAGAAAGCATTGTAATCGATAATTGGAGCAAGGAAATTGAATTAGCCTCTGTGCGATCGAGTGAGAAGTTTTTTAGTGGGGCGTTAATCAACTTAGTTATTTTTGGAATTATTTTTTATATCACCTATCAAGAAATTTCTAAGCGCAGAAAGCTGGAAGATAGCCTTGAACAAGAACGTGATTTTATTATGACGATTCTCGATACAACAGATGCTTTAGTCGTTGTACTCAATCCAAAGGGCAGAATCGTTCGTTTTAATCGCAAATGTGAGCAAATATCAGGATTTACCTTTGAGGAGGTAAGAGACAAATATTTTTGGAGTATTTTCTTGATTCCCGAGGAAACAAAAGCTGTAAAAGAGGTTTTTGCGGATTTAGTTAAAAATGAACTTCCTAGCACCTCTGAAAATTATTGGCTCAATCGAGAGGGGGAGCGTCGCTTAATTGCCTGGTCAAATACCCAGCTTCGCAATCGAGAATCTGTGGTGGAATATGTGATTGTCACTGGGATAGATATTACAGAGCGCAAGCAAGCTGAAGAAAATGTCAGACAGCAAAATTGGCGATCGCTTTTATTATCGACAATCACCCTTCGCATTCGGCAATCCCTAAATATTTCTGAAATTCTCAATACAACGGTAACAGAAGTACGTCAGTTCTTTAAAACCGATCGCGCCCTAATCTTTCAGTTTGACCACAATTGGGAGGGTAAGGTTGTCGTCGAATCTCTAGACCCGAAATGGCGATCGTGCGTCGGTCGTTACATTTCTGATAGTTGCTTCCGCGAAGGGCTATGGCGCGAGTACGCACGGGGCAGAAAACAGATGATAGATGATATCACGACAGCAAACCTTTCGCCCTGCTATCAAGCGGTGCTCGAGCAACTTCAAGTTAAAGCAAATCTTGTTGTGCCGATCTTAGAGAATAATCATCTCTGGGGATTGTTGATTATGCATCATTGCTCCGAACCTAGACATTGGAAGTCTTTTGAAATTGATTTTCTCAGCGAACTTGCCAATCAGGTAGGAATCGCACTCTATCAAGCCAGACTACTCGAACAAGAAACCCTACAGAAAAAGCTGTTAACGGAGCAGAATATTGAACTTGAAGAAGCACGCAACGAAGCCGAAAAAGCGACGAAGCTTAAGAGTGCTTTCCTAGCCACGATGAGCCATGAGATTCGCACACCGATGAATGCAGTGCTGGGAATGACAAGTCTTTTAATGAATACCAAATTGACAGCAGAACAACAGGAATTTGCTGAGACAATTCAACTTAGTGGGGAGAATCTACTTACCCTAATCAATGAAATCCTCGATATCTCTAAGTTAGAAGCCAAAGAAATGAATTTAGAATCCATAGATTTCAATCTTTCTAACTGTGTCGAAGAAGTGATAGGACTTTTGGCGTTCTCTGCTCAGGCAAAAGGATTAGAGATCGCTTCTCTTATCTATGCTGAAGTACCCTTACAACTTAAGGGCGACGAGGGTCGGATACGGCAGATTCTCACAAATCTCGTCAGTAATGCGATTAAATTTACATCTGAGGGCTATGTTTCGGTAACTGTCGCTCTTCAGTCTGAAACCGCTGATTCGGCAATTATCGAATTTTCAGTTACAGATACGGGTATTGGTATTCCAACTTCGGCGCAACATCGTCTCTTTACACCCTTTACACAGGTTGACACCTCTACCACCCGAAAATTTGGTGGCACAGGCTTAGGACTTGCGATCTGCAAACAATTTGTCGAATTAATGGGCGGAACAATCGCTGTGGACAGTTGTGAAGCCGAAGGAGCGAACTTCAAGTTCGCAATTCCATTGGCAAAACAATCTAACGTTCAAGAACGGGCAATTTCCCCGCAGGAGGTCTCTCCAAATAGCCTCAAAAACAAGAGAACCTTAATTGTAGAGAATCGTCAAATTACCTATAGGGTTTTACATTACCAACTCTCGGAATGGCAGATGCATGTCGATCGCGTTGAAGCCTCTGATGCCGTGATTCCTGCCATGTATGAAGCGATCGCTGAAGGACAACCCTATGATATTGCGATCTTGGATCGGCAAATGCTTGGAAGCAATGCTGAAATCTTGGGTCAGAAAATTAAGAGCGATCCGAATCTAAAATATGTTAAGTTGTTGTTGATGACCTCTTTACAGGACAGGGACAATAGACAGCAAGTACAGGAAGCTGGTTTCTCTAACTACCTGATTGCTCCCATAAAACAGTCAAAGCTTTACGATCGTCTCTTAGAAACCATGTCTAGCGCAAAGGATATATCTGAAATAGAACCCCAGAAATCTGCTGCTTCTGCTTCTACAGTGAGGCGATCGCCCTTAAAAATTCTGTTGGCTGAGGATAATCCGATCAACCAAAAGGTAGCCGTGAATCTTTTAAAGATCTCTGGCTATCATGCTGATGTTGCAGTAAATGGGATGGAAGTTTTAAAGGCACTCGCTCAGACAAAGTATGACCTTGTGCTCATGGACTGCCAAATGCCGGAATTAGATGGCTTTGCCACGACCCGAAAAATTCGAGCGCTCGACTCACCCGACTGTGATATTGTGATCGTTGCTATGACTGCAAACGCTAGGCAAGAAGATCGAGAAAGCTGCTTAGAATGTGGAATGAATGACTATCTCAGTAAACCGATTCATAAAGCTGTGCTGGCAGAAAAGATGCAGTATTGGGAACAAATTATTCTCGGCGATTCTCTACTTCCTTCTTTGGAGTAGATATGGTAAATCCCATAGAAGTTCCACCGTAGGGGCAGTTCATGAATTACTACATCTTGACTTTTCAACGATCTTGGCTCCTATGATGAAGTTTACTAAGTAGCAATAGTTTTTATGCTGGACTTCTTTCGCAATCTAGACATTCCCACAACTTGGTTTATTGCCGTTGGGTTAAATACGGTGCTGGCAGCGATCGCCTTGGCATTACCCCGCAAAGTTCTCACTACCGAGGGCATTCTCCATGCTTGGTGGTTGGGAATTTTAGTCTGGGGTTGTTTAGATTGGCAGGGCTATACAATTATTCTGGCTTACTTAATTGTGGGATCGGGCGTAACCCGCATCGGTAAGGATATTAAAGAAGCCAAAGGAATTGCCGAAAAACGGGATGGGGCAAGAGGCCCTGAGAATCTCTGGGGCTCGGCATTTACAGGAGCAGTTTGTGCCGTTGGGTACGCGGTCATGCCTCATTCTCTCTGGCTCTTGGCCTATACTGCCAGCCTCAGTACTAAACTCGCCGATACCTCCGCCAGTGAAATTGGTAAAGCCTATGGCAAAAGTACATTTTTAATTACAACCTTTAAACCCGTTCCCGCAGGTACAGAGGGAGCCGTTAGCCTCGAAGGAACGGCGGCTGGGGTTCTAGGTGGTATCCTGATTGCCGCGATCGCTTGGGCAGTAGGATTTATCTCACCACTGGGCATTGCTTGGTGCGCGATCGCTGCCCTGATTGCCACGAATATTGAAAGCCTCATCGGTGCGACCTTACAGTCTCGTTATGCTTGGCTTACTAATGAGGTCGTGAATGGAATTAATACGGCGATCGGGGCTGTGGTTGCCGTCGCGATCGCCTTACTGTGGCAAACTGCCATCTAGCGATCGAGCCAGTCATGAAATTACAACTCATACCTATGGCGAAAGCCTCGTGACACGCACTCAGCATCAAAACGCCTGAAAGCCAGTAAAATCGTCACATCATCAGAATTGCTATCCACAATCCCCAAAAATCCAAAGATCCAGTTACACGATCCCTGTTTAAACCTGTTTAAATTAGATCTGGCGATTGCAAGGGGCAGTTTTAAAATACAAAGCCGCTCGTTGAGTCATACTAGCTCCCTAAAAACAATGCAGAAAATTCTTGCAGATGCATACGTTTGTTCGTTCGTACATGAATTCACAGCCGAGTTTTGGAGAGTTAGTATGAGGTCGATATTTTTATGAAGTAGGAGGAGTGTAGTATGGTTGAGCCGATCGTTCGACCCAAAAGATACCGCAGAAAGTTTGTACGCTGGTTGTTGACAGAGGATCGACCTGAAAAGGGCGGCGAGCATCCCAAGCATCCTTGGTGGCAGGTCATGTGCTTAACAGGGGTCGATTATTTTTCCACATTAGGCTACCAACCTGGGATTGCCGCTTTAGCAGCAGGCTCGCTCTCTCCGATCGCCACCTTAATCTTGGTTCTATTAACACTCTTTGGCGCTCTACCTATCTATCGACGGGTAGCGACGATCAGCCCTCACGGGGAAGGATCGATTGCCATGCTCGAGCATCTCCTCTCTTGGTGGCAGGGCAAACTATTTGTGCTTTGCCTGCTGGGCTTTTTAGCCACTGATTTCATCATTACGATTACCCTTTCGGCGGCTGACGCCACAGCTCACATCGTTGAGAACCCCTTGGTTCCAGAGTTTCTGCACCATCAAGCTGTCGGCATCACGCTGTTTCTGATCGCATTACTGGGAGGCGTTTTTCTCAAGGGATTCCGCGAAGCGATCGGGATTGCCGTTTTTCTGGTTATTGCTTATCTCTTTTTGAACTTCATCACGATTAGCGTCGGCATCCAACGTATTCTGCAAAATCCATCAGTAATTGCAGACTGGCAAAAGCTTTTGGTTGTCGAGCACAGCAATCCATTGCTCATGTTGGGGATTGCTGCTCTACTCTTTCCCAAATTGGCATTGGGATTGTCTGGGTTTGAGACTGGCGTATCTGTAATGCCGCTCGTTAAGGGTAACCGCAACGATACGGAAGAGCATCCTCGGGGGAGAATTCTCAATACCTACAAACTGTTGACCACGGCGGCGGTTATCATGAGCGTCTTTCTACTGACCAGCAGTTTGGTAACAACATTGCTGATCCCCCAAGCAGAATTTCAGCCAGGCGGTGCTGCTAGCGGACGTGCCCTTGCCTATCTAGCCCACCAGTTCTTAGGAAATGGCTTTGGAACGATTTATGATTTAAGTACGATTTTTATTCTGTGGTTTGCTGGTGCATCGGCGATGGCGGGATTGCTGAATATTGTCCCGCGCTATCTCCCCCGCTATGGCATGGCTCCAAATTGGGCGAGGGCTACGAGACCTCTCGTGCTAATTTGCACGGCGATCGCCTTTGTGGTTACGATTCTTTTCAATGCGAATGTAGACGCTCAAGGTGGAGCCTATGCGACGGGCGTGCTGGTATTGATGAGTTCTGCCGCATTTGCGGTTACTTTGGCTGCCTACCATCGGCGATCGCGTACTGGCACAGCCCTATTTGGTCTGATTACCTTGATTTTCATGTATACCACCGTGGTCAATATCATCGAGCGGCCAGACGGGGTCAAAATTGCCGCTTTCTTCATCGGTACGATGGTGATTACTTCTCTGATCTCGCGCGTCTGGCGTTCGACAGAGATCCGAGCAGAACAGGTTCAACTGGATGAAATTGCGAGCGGTTTCATTGCTAAAGAGAACGAACATACCATACGGCTGATAGCCCATCGCCGCAGAACGGGGAGTGTTGAAGAGTATTTTTCGAAGGAGCAAGAAATACGCTCTGATAATCACATTCCTCCAAGCGATCCAGTGCTATTCCTTGAAGTTCAAATATCCGATGCTTCGGAATTCGTCGAGACGATTCGCGTAGAAGGCGAGCAAATCGGCGATTATCGCATTCTACGAACCCGTAGTGCTGCAGTCCCAAATGCGATCGCGGCGATTCTCCTAGAAGTGCGGAACCGAACTGGTAATTTGCCCCATGCCTATTTTGGTTGGGCGGAGGGCAATCCCATTCAATATTTACTTCGTTTTCTCTTGTTTGGGGAAGGAGATACGGCTGTAGTAACCCGCGAAGTGCTGCGTAGAGCGGAAAAAGATCCTGACAAGCGTCCATCTATCCATGTAGGTGGCTAAGAAAAAATAAGATGATATATCCCTCTGAGCCTAGAGTTCAGAGGGAAAGAAGAATGAAATTTGTAGGTCGATTCTTGCAAAAAAGCTCTAGACAAAATTAGAGCTTATGTACGTTTTCTTCCCAGTGTTTGCCATCAAAAGGGGTAATCTCAAATAGTGCGATCGCGTCATCATCTAAACAGCGCACATTAACATCAAAATCCTTGGGATGGGAACGGGGGCGATAGAACGCATGAATGCCACAATTCCGACAAAATAAATGCTTGGCAATGCCAGTATTGAAAGTATAGGTTGTGAGGTCATTCTCTCCCTGCAAGAGCTGAAAATGCTCGGGTGGAACGATGAGATGTAAAAATCCTTTCTTTTGACAGATAGAGCAATTACAATCGACCGCTTCGTATTTCTCTACGGTGACTTGAAAGCGCACGGCTCCACAGTGGCAGCTGCCATAATGGACTGGGAACCTTGAAGATTCGGAAGAAGTTGCTGTTTGTGTCATGAGCAAATTTTATCTTGTTAGTCGATCTAAAAATATCAAGCCATGCATACTTACGAACAGATTTATGCGATCGCGCGGCAAATTCCTCTAGGGAAAGTAGCGACCTATGGACAGGTAGCCGAATTGGCAAACCTAGCAGGAAAAGCGAGACTGGTTGGATATGCCCTATTTCGCGTTGATGTATCGACTTCAGATGTCCCTTGGCATCGGGTGATTAATGCCAAAGGCGAAGTGTCCTATTCACCCTTGCGGCGGGGGGCTGACTATTTGCAGCGATCGCTTTTGGAGCAAGAGGGCATAAAATTTAATGAAAAGGGCAAAATCAATTTACGAGAATATCTGTGGCAACCGCAACCTTACTAATTTCCTGTCTCGATCGAAAAGGGCTCGTGGCAAAAATCGCCGACTGGCTGTTTTCCCATGGGGGCAATATTCTGCATGCCGATCAGCATACCGATGCGATCGCTGGCTTGTTTCTGATGCGAGTGGAATGGGAACTTGATGGATTTAACTTAACGCGATCGGAAATTATCCCTGCTTTTGCCCCGTTAGCAGAGACGTTTGACGCGCAGTGGGAAATTCATTTCTCCGATCACGTGCGCCGAATTGCGATTTTTGTCACCAAGCAAGATCACTGTCTCTATGACCTGATTTTGCGACAGCGATCGGGTGAGATTCCTGCCACGATTCCCTTAGTGATTGGCAATCACGCAGAACTAGAGTCCGTAGCTCATAACTTTGGCATCAACTATCACCACCTGCCCATTACCCCTGAAACCAAGGAAGTTCAAGAAGCCGCACAGCTAGCCCTATTACAACAATATAAAATCGATTTGGTGGTGCTGGCTAAATATATGCAGGTCTTGAGTCCAGCGTTTTTGGCTAAATTCCCACAGGTGATTAACATTCACCACTCGTTTTTACCTGCTTTCCCAGGGGCAAATCCCTATCAAAGGGCTTACAAACGCGGCGTCAAGATTATCGGGGCAACGGCACACTATGTCACCCAAGATCTCGATGAAGGCCCAATCGTCGAACAGGACGTGATCCGCGTATCCCATCGCGATTCCGTCGCCGATTTAATCCGCAAGGGCAAAGACTTAGAGCGAATTGTGTTAGCAAGAGCCGTAAGACTGCATTTAGAAAATCGGGTACTGGTTTACGGTAGCTCGGCAAATTCTGGATTAAATTTACGCACTGTTGTCTTTGATTAACGCCAATCACGATCGACAACATCTGTAAATTTTTAGCGGAAAGCTTTTCTACCGACTTTGCCAGTTGGATTTTAGGCGAAGCCATAACCTTCACCAAACTCGAACCCTCCGAACTCTCAGTTGAACCCATCCGCATTTCCATTTGCCTCGTACTCAGCATGAAATATGCTAAATTATAGACAACTCTGACCTGACTTGGAGTACCGCTATGACAATTTCGGGTAATCGCAAGCTAACTTCAAAAATAGAACTCCCTGATGAGGACTTTGAGCCGATGCCCGAAGGTGATAAACAGCGGCGAAATTTAAGCTATACAACCGAGGCATTAAGGCTGTGGTTTGAGAAACAACAGAATATCTACGTTTCTGGAAATCTATTTATCCGTTATGAAGAAGATCTGGCGGAAAAAAGAGTCTCACCAGATCTTTTTGTGGTCTTTGGCATGAGCAACGAAGATAGAGTTAGTTATACAATTGGGAAAGATGGCGGAAAAGCACCTGATTTTGTTTTGGAAGTTACTTCTAAGGGAACGGTAACGAAAGACCGTAAGGAAAATCCATTAATTTATCGAGATTTAGGCGTAAAGGAATATTTTCAGTACGATCCTTCGGGCGAATATTTAAAGCCTACTTCTTTACAAGGAGTGCGTTTGGAGAATGCGAAGTATGTTGCGATCGCTGTTTCAACTTTACCTGATGGTACTTTGTCTTTACATAGTGAAGTTCTAGGTTTGGAGTTGCATATGTATCCAGACCTAAGTTTCCGCTTTTATGACCCAATCTCTAATCAAGTTTTGCGTTCTTATGCTGAGGCGGAACATGCGAGGTTTCAGGCGGAATTGGAGCGTTCGTTTGAGCAACAGGCTAGAATTGAGGCTGAGGCGATCGCTGAGCAAGAACGTAATGAAAAGCTTCAAGAACGTCTGGCTAAAGAACAGGCAGAGGCGATCGCTGAGCAAGCCAATCTAGAAAAACAACAAGCAGAAGCGATCGCCGATCGGGCTAACCTAGAGAAACAGCAAGCAGAAATAGCACAACAACTAGCTGAACAAAAAGCCCAACGGCTTGCCGAAATGCTCAAAGCGCTGGGAATTAACACAGATGAAATTCTATAGCCGATCGCTTAAAAACCTAAAATATACCTAAAAAACCGATCGCATTCTGAGGTGGAACACGATCGCTGTCAGGCGGAGTTGAAGCGTTCTCAATCTGAATTGGAAAGGTCGTATGAGCAGCAGGCTAGGCGTGAGGCTGAGGCGATCGCTGAGCAAGAACGTAATGAAAAGCTTCAAGAACGTCTGGCTAAAGAACAGGCTGAGGCGATCGCTGAGCAAGCCAATCTAGAAAAACAACAAGCAGAAGCGATCGCTAAGCAAGAGCGTAAAATCGCTGAGCAAGAACGGCAAAAAAATGAAACATTGAGAGCTTATCTCAGATCTATCGGAGTTAACCCTGACGATCTCTGAGTTTGGCTATGGGCGGCGGGACAACTTCTGAAAGGAATCGCTTGCAAATTTGTGGATTTTTGCTAAAAACGTTGGATCGCTATGTGTGCAAATCTAGCCAAACAAATAGCTGAGCAGGGGCAACAGCGATCGGTCGCGGATATCTCAATTCTTTGATCGCGTTGGTGGATTTGGTTCTGTTGTCTATGCGATCGGACTGTATTGTTATGGGTGAAACTAGAACTACTATCCCCATTCGTCACACCCGTAATGGAGACAATGACCGTTTATTCCGATTCTGGAATTTTGAATCGTTCTTTCCATGGTTTATCTGGAGGGCATCTCTAAAAATACAAACAAGAGTAGGAAGGGATTTGAGGAAAATGAGG